>DASUVP010000109.1:0-18683 GCA_036378895.1 Sphingomicrobium sp. | reverse complement strand
GCCGCGAAGCTCTTCCGGAATGTCGATTTCCACCTTCAGGCGGCGCGGAAAGCGCACCTTTTCGATGTCGAGGTAAAGGCGCTGGAGCTCGATCTCCTCGGCCAGGGTCACATCTGCCGAAGGATCGAGCGAAAGGCTGGTGCGGAAGAAGGTCGAAAGCTTGAGGATCATGCTCTCCGCTTCCGCCGGGCGGCCGCCCATGACGAGCGAGGACAGCGAGTTCAACGTGTTGAAGAGGAAGTGCGGGTTGATCTGGTAGCGCAGCGCCCGGACCTGGGCGGCCTGCGCGGCGCTTTCGGCTTCGGCGACGCGGCGCTGGGCGTTCAGCACTTCGGCCTGCGACTTGGTCGCGAGATAGAAGGCGCTCCACGCGAGGAAAAAGAACAGCCAGACGACGGCGGAGTCGGCGGCGTAGCGGAAGCGCTTGTTGGCATCGAGCTCGGCCATCCGCGGCCAGGTCACGATGAGCGGCTCCTGCGCCCGCCGCTCGACGGTGAGGGTGCGGCCCTTCTCCGTGATCACGAAACCTTCGCGCGACTGGTAGCGGAAGGCCTCCCGGGGCTCGCGCATGATCTTTTCGGTGACGAAGAAGCTGCCCGCCATGCCCCATGACGCGATGAACGACGCGAGGGCGGCTACGACCGCTTTCTTCCGGATGCTCGCCGTCGGAGTCAGTCCGGCGATGACGAGATAGACAAAGCCGGTCAGCACGATGCCGATCACGACCGTCAGCATCTTGTTGCTGAGCATCGTCATCGGGTCCGACCCGAGGAAGGCGCGCGCGACGATGGTCAGCGCGTAGAAGAGCCAGAAGCCGAGGATCGACTTCAGGGCGAGCGGCCAGTCGGAAAAGCGGCCCCGCGCGATCAGATCGGCAGAGCTGGACAAGGGTGCGTGCATTGCGTCCGCTTGTAACGCCCACGCACTTAAGGCGGCAATCGCCGTCCGTCCCTTGGCAGAAGCACGACAACCGCCGGTCGAAACTGAACGCCAGATTTACAGCGTGATCGCAGGAACGGCGGCACCGGTCGCTCGTTCACCCGATGAAACGATTCGCCGGAAGGAATCCGAAGTGAGCCAGGAAACGAAGGACCAGAAGGAGCAGGTGCCTCCAGCGGTGATCTCGGCTCCGCCCGAAAAAGAGCTGGAGCGCGAGGTGCAGAAGAATCCCGGCGATTCTGACGCCAAGGCCGATCTCGGGAGCGACGAATCCATGGATGCATCCGATCCATCATCGGCCACCCAGCCCGGATGCGATGACGAACCCGTGCCCTCGTCGGGCTTCCCCGAGGAAAAGGGCCGCTGAGTCCGTCACTTATCCACAATTGAGTTGCACTTTCATCACAGCGGCTTCGGTTTGCGACGAGCCGTGAGGATTTAGCATTGCTGTAAGTGCCGCCCTCTGATTCAATCTGAACGGGGGTGGGATAAGTGGTTAAGCAAACCGCAACTAGTGCGGCCGCATCATCCCGCCGGTGGGACTAAGGAGTCGGGGTGATGATTACGCGGACCAGCCAGCCGGCGAACGGCGCGTTGCTGATCTCGGAAATGAAGGAGTTCGCCAGCTTCCCTAAGGCGACGCAGCGGTACATCCGCCGCTCGCTGGACGTGGCGTACGGCCGTCGTGACGCGATCGAATGCTGGGCACGTGACGAGGGCGAGGCGGCTTCGATCCGCGCTCAGTCCCGGATCTATAAGCAGCTCGACCACCTGCGCATGCAGGTTCCCGACGACAGCGGCCTCGACATGATCGAGCCGTTCATGGGCATGCTGATCACGCTTGCCGCGTTCGACCTCGGCCAGGATCGCCTGCCGAACTTCGCGGCGTTTCGCTTCCTTTACGAGCGCCTGATCGGTGCTTCGGCCCGTCCGTGGCTGCCTGCGGCGTTCTGCGCAGCGGCTGCACTGCCGCACCTTCACCCGGATCGCCGCCGGACCTTGCTCCAGTCGATCAGCGAGAGCGCCGCGACGGCGCCAGGCTGGTCGAACCGCGAGCCCGTGTTCTGGCCGGAGTGGGTCGAGAAGGTGGACCTCAAAGCGGCGGCCTAAGCCTCCGCATCTACTTTGACCGACGGATAGATTTCCGCGAGCTGGCGGATCGAATCCTCCGCATTCTTGTGATGGACGAAGATTCCGCCGGCGCCTTCCCACAGGTGCCGGTGACGGTCGCGGTCGTCGACGAGGACGTCGCCGCGTTCCATGTGCAGGTGCTTCTTCGCGGCCATCGTCGTGATGATCGGCACACCCGGGAAATGCTCGGCCGCCCAGCGTTCCTTCTGCGGCGCGGCCCAGGTTCCGAGCGGAAGTCCTGTGAGGATGGTCGGCTTCAGATGCCTGACGGCTTGAAACAGCAATTGCGCGTCGGGCATCTGCTCGAGGTCGCCGTAGAAATTGCCGTGCCGGGCGAGCCGCTTCCAGAATTCGCCGCGGCCATGCCTGGCTTCGAACGCCTTCGGGCTCATGCCGAGGAGGAGCTTCGCGCCTGCGTCGAAATCCGCCAGCACTCCGTCGCAATCAAGGTAAAGGTGCGGCTGGCGACCGGCCATCAGAAGCGCCCGGGTTCGAGGGTGATCGGGATCGGATGGTCCAGCTCCTCCCATCCGCGCTGCTTCAAAACCTCATTGCTCTCGCGGGCGCGGCGGCCGTCCCCGAGCGACCAGGTGATGTGATAGGTCGATCCGTCGTGCCGGTCCGTGCTGCCGTCGATCGCGACGACCATCGCTTCGACGCCTTCACCGTCGTCGGTCCGGCCGACGATTGCGGCCCGGACATCGGATGGAAGCGGCTCGCGCTCAGCATTGGTCTGCAAGGTTACGTGATGAGCGACCGTCTTCTCGAATTTCGGCGGGAACTGCTTGAGCAGCTTTTCGCGGTCTTCAGTCGCGAGCAGCCAGCCAATTACGGAACCGGGCTTTGCCATGCCTGCCCGACGCGGAAGCCGCTTACGAGTTCCGTTGCGCGAGCCGTTCGACCAGCTCGGCGGCGAATTCGCTTAGCGAATCGTCGCGCGCACCCATGATGACGATCCGGTCGCCGTCGCGTGCTTCCTTGACCAGCGCTTCGCCGATGGCCGCCCGCTCGGCGACATGGTCCGCATGTCCGCCGCGCGTCCGCACCTGGTCCGCGAGCCAGTCGGAACCGCGGGTCCGGTCGACCGTGCCCCCCTGGTAAACGGGATCGGGGAGATAGAGACGATCGTCTGGGCCCAGGCCCGAGGCGAAGCTTTCTGCGAGCTGCTCGCCCATCTTCGCTAGCGGCCCGTAGCCATGCGGCTGGAAGAGGATCAGCAACCGACCCGGCTGGGCGCGCAGGGTCGCAAGAGTGGCATCGATCTTGTCGGGATTGTGGGCGAAGTCGTCGATGACGGTGACGCCCGCCGCACTCCCTACGGTCTCGAGGCGGCGCTTGAGGCCCTCGAACCTCGCGATCGCGGCGACGGCATCAGGCAAAGATACGCCGAGTGCCCGCGCCGCGGCGATCGCCGCCAACGCGTTGGAGGCGTTGTGACGGCCGGGGACGTTCAGCTCGACGTCCGCGCTTTCCTCGCCCGCGATGAGGGTGAATCGGCTTCCTCCGGGCACGAGCTCCAGATTCTTGCCCATGAAGTCTGCGCCGGGGCTGTCGAACCCGTAACCGATGCAGCGGTCGCCGGAGACGAGGTCGGTCAGCAGGCGGGTCTCGGGATCGTCGAGGTTGAGCACCGCCTTGCGCGCGCAATTGAGGAAACCGGTGAAGAGCGTGCGGAGCTCGTCCATTTCCTTGTGGTCGAGGCTGATGTTGGTCAGCACCGCGATCTCGGGCCGGTAGAGTGCGATCGAGCCGTCGCTTTCGTCCACCTCGCTGACGAACAGCTCTGGATCGCCGACCAGCGCGCTCGCGAAGGGCGCCGAGGGCGTGGCGAAATTCTTCATCACCGCGCCGTTCATCACGGTCGGCTGGCGGTGGGTCGCATGGAGGATCCAGCCGATCATCCCGGTGACCGTCGATTTGCCGCTGGTCCCGCCGACCGCGACGCTGCGCTGCGCATCGTTGAGCAGCTTGGCGAGGAATTGCGGGCGGGTGAGGTGTTCGAGACCGAGCTCGCGGGCGCGGACGACGTCCGGAACGGTCTCTTCGACCGCGGCGGACGTGACGATAGTCATCCCCGGCTGGAGGCCCGATCCGTCCTGCGGGAACAGGCCGATTCCGAGCGAGCGCAAATAAGCGAACTTGGAGGCGACGCGTCCGGCATCGAGCGAGCGGTCGGAACCCACCACCCTGGCGCCGGTCGCGCGGACGATCGAGGCGAGCGGAAGCATGCCGCTGCCCCCGATCCCGCAGAAGAAGATGGTCGATTCAGTCATTGCCGACAGGCCCTATTGGCCGGGCGCTTATTTGCAAGCGCCTCCGCCGGGCCAGCCGGTCCAGCCCGGCCCGCGAACGACCCGGCCCGGCTTGGCGCCAGTGTGCCGGCCATTCTTCAGGACCTGGACGCCGTTGACGAAGACGTCGCGAACTCCGGTCGAAAGCTGCTGGGGCTTGGCGAAGGTGGCGTGATCGCGAACCTGGGAGGGATCGAAAATGACGACGTCGGCGGCATAACCCGCCTTGAGCGAGCCGCGATCCTTGAGGCCGAGGTTGATCGCGGGAAAGGACGTGAGCCGGCGGATTGCGTCCGGCAAAGCGGCCGCCTTTTCGTCGCGCACATATTTGCCGAGGACGCGCGCGAAATTGCCGTAGGCGCGCGGGTGCGTGCTCGACTTGAGAAAAATGCCCTCCGGCGCCATCGATGCCGCGTCGGAGCCGAAGCTCATCCAGGGCAGGCCGACCGCGCGGCGGACATTGTCCTCGCTCATCCCGAAATAGACGACCTGGATGCGCGTGCCGTCGGCGACGATCAGGTCGGCGGCGGTCTCTTCGGGCGACTTTCCGCGCTGGCGGGCGACCTCGCCGAGGGTCTTGCCGGTCAGCGGTTTCAGCGCTTCGGTCTTGAAGCCGACGAGGATGACCTTGTCGGGCTCCTCGACGACGAGCTTCGTGTTCTCCGTCGCGTCCGGTCCGCGCATCCAGGCGAGTGCCTTCGCCCGCTGCTTCGGGTCCTTGAGCCGCTCGACCCATTTCTCCAAACCGCCGTCCTGAACCCAGAGCGGGAAGGCCGCGTCGAAGCCGGTCGAGCTGGCCGGATAGGTGTACATGTCGGCGGTGATGCGAAGCCCGGAGGCGCGCGCCGCCTCGATCTCGGCGATGGCCGCGTCGATCTTGCCCCAGTTGGCCTTACCGGACTGCTTGAAATGATAGATTTCCGCGGGCGCCCCGGACTTGCGCGCGACTTCGACCAACTCGTCGATGGCTTCGAGCAGCTTCGGCCCCTCGTCACGCATGTGGCTGATGTACATCCCGCCGCACTTGGCGGCTTCCTCGGTGATGGCGATCAGCTCGGGCGTTTCGGCGAAATTGGCGGGCGCGTAGATCAGGGAGGAGCCGACGCCGACCGCGCCTTCCTGCATCGCGGTTCGGACGAGCGTGCGCATCCGCTGGAGCTGGTCGGGCGTGGGGTCGACGTCGCCTTCGCCAAGCTCATGGACGCGGACGGTCGTCGCGCCGATGAAGGAGGCGACGTTGGGCGTGACCCCGCGCTTCTCCAGATGCTCGAGATACTCGCCGAGAGTCGTCCAGGGGATGTCGTACTTGATGTCCTGCTGGCGTTGCTTGTCGAGCGCCTTCATCTCGGCGTTCCACGGGCCCATGGAATTGCCTTCGCCGAAGACCTCGAGCGTCACCCCCTGGACGGTGTCGCTCATCCCGCGGCCGTCTTCGATGAGAGTCTCCGTCGCCCAGCTCAACATGTTGATGAAGCCCGGGGAAACGGCGAGGCCGGATGCATCGACGGTCTGCTTGGCCGGAGCCGGTGCCTGTGGTCCGACATAGATGATTTGGTCGCCCGTGATCCCCACGTCGCCGACGAACGGCGTGCCCCCGGACCCGTCGTAGATCGTGCCATTGTCGATCAGCAGGTCGTAGGGCTCTGCTACCGGAGCGGGAGAAGGCGGCGGAGCGGTAGCGCAGGACGCGAGCAGCACTGAGACAGACGCGAGAAGGACAGTTCTCAGGATCATCATATTTCCCCGGTCGAAGGTCGGTGACGCTGCCCCATTGCGCGGCGGCGCGCCATGCTAAATGTACGCGAGGATGAAGATCGCGGTCGTCGCCCCGAGTTGCACCATGTCGCGCGCGGCCGCGGACCGGCTCGAAGCTTTGGTTGCGGCACGCGGCGACTGCGAGGTCGCGATCCATCCGCAATGCTTCCTTTCCGACGGGCATTTCGCTGGCGCCGACGACGAGCGCCTGTCCGCTCTTCGCGAGGTGATGTCCGACCCGAGCGTGGACGCGGTCTGGTTCGCCCGGGGAGGCTACGGTTCGAATCGAATCGCCGAGGCGGCGGCCGCGGACCTGCCGTCCGCCGCCGGCTCCAAGCTGTACCTTGGCTACAGCGACTCCGGCTTCCTCCATGCCGGGGTCCACAAGGCGGGCCTCGAAGTCGCCTGGGGACCGATGCCGCAGGACCTGATGCGCGAAGGCGGCGCGGCGGCGGTGACGCGATCGCTGGACTGGATGGTCCGCCGCGATGAATCGGCGCTCGAGCCCGAGCTTCAGCGGCCGGCGATGGCGTTCAACCTTACGGTGCTCGCGGCGCTTCTCGGGACCGTCCTCGAGCCTGACCTGACCGGCGTGGATTTGCTCATCGAAGATGTGAGCGAACATCACTATCGCATTGACCGGACGATGTTCCATGTGACCGGCAGCCCCAACGTCCGGAAGGTCGCTCAACTCCGCTTGGGAAGAGTCGGCGATATCCCCTTCAACGACCCCGATTTTGGCCGCGACGAGGTGGCCATCGTGCGTGAATGGTGCGAGCGTTCGGGCATCCCGTTTGGTGGCCGGGCGGACATCGGTCACGACGTGTTGAACCGAGTCGTTCCGTTCACGAGATAATTTCGGCGGATTTCCCTCTTAAATCGGCATTGCCAAGCGCTTTGCTTTGCGCTCTATCAGCAAGAGAACAACAGGAGGGCCGTATGGCATCAAAATCATCGGGGTCGGGCAGGAAAGCAGGCGGCGGACTGGCGAGGCCGGTTCAGCCTTCGGCGGAGCTCGCGGCAATCACGGGCAGCAGCCCGCTTCCGCGTAGCCAGGTTGTCTCGAAAGTGTGGGATCACATTCGCAAGAACAACCTGCAAAACCCGCAGAATAAGAGGGAAATCGTCGCTGACGACAAGCTCCGGAAGGTCTTCGGCAAGGACCGCGTGACCATGTTCGAGATGAACAAGCACCTTTCGAATCACCTCAAGTAAACGCGTCGCCAGCTTGGGCGAACAGGGGACTCGCGGGCTTCCGCGGGTCCCCTTTTTCATGTGGATAAGCCGCGACTCGGAGCGCTATTTGCAGGCGCGCCAGCCGAAACTTCCGCGTTCGGCCTGGTCGAGATGCAGATGATCGGCATGC
The DNA here is from genome assembly GCA_036378895.1 of Sphingomicrobium sp. Lineage (GTDB taxonomy): Bacteria > Pseudomonadota > Alphaproteobacteria > Sphingomonadales > Sphingomonadaceae > Sphingomicrobium. The sequence continues at coordinate 11,201 of DASUVP010000109.1, read as the reverse complement.
GCCGCGTTGTAATCGGGTGACAGGACGGTCGAGAAAAAGCGGCAGGAGCCGTCGCGGACGTCGCGCAGGAAGCGGGCCTCCGCGGTCTCGCCGCCCCAATCGCGACGGACGCTAACCCGGCCGCCATCCGCCAGCTGGAAGCCGAGGATGTCGATCGCGTCGGCCGTCGCATGCTCGCTGTAGGAGCCCTCCGGGCGGCCATACAGGCGCCGGCAAGAGTAGCTTCCGGCATGATCGATCGCGGCAACGTCGGTTCCCAAATGGCGTCGTGCGGCGGGCTGGATCACCCGCGTTTCAAGCAGATGGAGGCCGGCGGCGACGGAGCAACTGGTTACGGGGCCAGCCGGCCTGAAGCCGACGGGCTCGGGCCCGAGGCGCATGCCGTCGCGATAGCCGCAATTGGGTCCGCCTGATCGCGGAGGCACGGGTCGCTCATCGGCGCCGATGTCGCGGAGGAGAGCGCGGCACAATGCCGGGTCGCTGCCGAGTTGGGCGAGCTTCGAGCCGGTGAATGTTCCGGTCGGATGACCGAGATCCAACTTGGTCCAGGGGAAGTCCTGCGGATGGCGGCGAACGTAATCGCGGCCGAAGATGTAGGCGCCGGCAATCAGTCCGAGGGCGACGAGCCAGAAGACGATGCGACGAGTTATCCGCGCCAGAGACCCTCCAGGCGCTCACGGGTCACGGGGTAGCCGATGTCCTCGGGGATGGCGATGAACCGCTCGCCCTCGACCTCATCGACCCAGGGGCTGATCGGTTCGATCGGGTGGGCTTTCGCGTCGGCCACCATCTCATCGAAGCTGCGATGCTGGGCGAGCCTTTCGAGAGTCCTTCGGGTCGGAAAGATCAGCTGCAATCCGCCGGACCGGTCACGATCGAGCACTTCCTCCGCCGTCACCCAGTGGGCGCCAGTGCATTCGCGCTCCACCACGTTCGGGACCCAGTCGCCTTCCGGTGCGCGGGCAAGGAAGAACAGAGTGTCGAAGCGTCGCTTCGCGTGGAACTTCGGGACCCAGCGCGCGAGCGGGACAAACAGGTCGAGATCGAGTTCGAGGCCGATTTGGTCGAGAAGGGTATCGATCTCGGCACCGCTCAGCAGCTCGCGCTGAAGCTCGGCTGCCAGGTCGGGCGAGGGCAGAGGCGAGAGGCCTACCGGAATGGCCGTTTCCTCGAGCGCTTCGCGAACCGCGGCCACACGCGCGCCGCCATCCTCCAGCCCGAGGACTCTACCCAGCTGTTCATCGGCTTTGTCGATCCGGCCGCCCGGAAAGACCCAGGCGCCGGCGGCGAAGGCCATGCCTTCGGCCCGTTCCACCATCAGCAGCTCGGGCGGTCCTGAGCTCTGCTCGCGAACGAGGATCAGGGTGGCGGCGGGAATGGCGTCATCGCTCATCGCGGGAGCGACCTAGGCGCTCGCCGGGCAAAGAAAAAGGCCGCCGCTCTCTCGAACGACGGCCTCGAACTTCAGTGACAGGGCCGCTTACATGCCCTGGACGTCGTCCTCGACTTCGGACGGGCTGGTCTCGTTGCCGTCGACCGTCTCCGCCTCCTCGGCGGCCGTATTCTCGGCTTCGAGCTGTTGCGCCTGATTGCCCAGCGCCTCCATCTCCGCGTTGGCGGCGTTGGCGGCGAGATCGTTCAGCGCCTCGGCCTCAACATTCTGCGCCTCAGCCTCGTTCAGCGTGTCCGCTGCGTTGCGTTCGCACGCGGCGAGCGCCAGCGCGGCCGTTCCAACGAGGAGAAAACCAAGCTTCTTCATCAACTTACCCCCAGAGCAAAGCGTTTCTGCCCCACGCATAGCAATGGCACAAAACCCATGCAAACTTGTCCCGGCCGCCTCAAATCCCTATCTTGGTCCCTGCCGGGGCAACCCGGCTATGTCGGTAGACTGTCGCGTGGAATAGGCACTTCGGACCCGGGGGGCAGTACCCCGGCGCCTCCACCACCAGCCGCCAAGGCCGAGATTTTCGGCGGTTGCTGATGGGGGCGAAATAGGATCGACGAGTGTAATAAAGATGCGGTTGCCGATCGGTATGGATGCCACCGTGACGGCTCATTCACACAAGTGCCAACGATAACGAGGCGCTCGCTATTGCCGCGTAACTGACGGCCTAACGGTCTGACGTTACAAAGCTAAAGCGCGGTTGGACCCCACCGGGCAACAGAAGGGGATTCCAGCGGCACGGGGGACGCCGGGCAACAGAAGTCCCCCACTTTCCTTCATCGCCGGCTGCGCTAGGCTCTCCCGCAAGGGGGACGTCATGCATCAATTCGCCAAGCGCATCTTCATCGCGGCGGCGCCGCTTCTGCTCACCGGTTGCCTGTGGGGGCCGGGCAAGTTCGCGTCCGACCTGACGCTGAAGAAGGACGGTAGCTTCGTCCTCGATTACAAAGGCGAGATCGTTCTCCAGACGCCTCCTGATGCCGAGGCGAAGGTCGAGCCATGGACCGCCGAGAAGGCGCGCTGCCGCAAGGACGGCTCGGTCGAACTGCAACCCTGGATGACGGTCGATGAAGATGACGAGAATCCCGTTCGCGCCTGCACTGCTGCCGAACTGGCGAAGGCTAAGACGGATTATGAAAAGCAGCAGGCCGATCGCGCGAAGTCGAAGCGCGAGGAAGCTGAGCAGATGGCGAAGATGTTCGGGCTTCCGGGCTTCGACGAGGAGTCGAACCGCGCGTTCGCCTCGAAGCTCGGCAAATATGCCGGCTACCGCTCGGTCACCTATCGCGGGAAGGGCGTCTACGACGTCGATTACCATTTCGAGGGGCGGGCGACGCAGGACTTCGTCTTCCCGGCCATGCCCGACAACGACTTCCTGATCCCCTTCGTCGCGATCCGCCGGCGCGCCGACGGATCGGTCCTCGTGACCGCGCCGGCTTTTACGGGCGGGGTCGGGCCGCTCGGAGCGCGTGCGGGGGCGGCCGCAGCGGGTGCGATGAAGGACGGCCCCGTCTCCAAGGCGCAGGGCCGCTTCACAATCATCACCAACGGCGAAGTGCTAACCAATAACAGCGAGGACGGCGCGTCGCCGCACGCGATCGGCCGCCAGATCCGCTGGGACGTCGGCTCGGGCAGCTCGAAGATCCCGGAAGCCCTGGTCCGCTTGCAATAGCCCGCCGTCCGTCGAACGGGCGGTTGCGCGGGGCTGTTCGAGCCGCCACGGTGCGCCCCTTCGAAAAGGGGGATTCTCCGTGCGTCACATGATTCTCGCTGCGCTTCTTGTTGCCACCGCGCCTGCCGCCTTCGCTGCGCCGGTTCCCAAGGAGCAGCTGCTCGTCCCGCCGAAGGATGCGGTGCACTACGTCGTGGTTTCGGAAGCGGGGAAGCACGGCGACATGTGGCGCTGGACGTTGCCGGACGGGCGGATCGCCTATCGCCATTCGCAGGCTTTGCGCGGCTGGATCAGCGAGACCGACCAGGTCGTGAAGCTCGGGCGGGACGGACTGCCGGCGAGCATCGAGGTCCGCGGAATCACTCCTAACGGCGACGCGGCCGAGACACTGACCCTCGCCGACGGCAAGGCGACCTGGAAAAGCACGGCCGACTCCGGATCCGCGGTGCGCAAGGGCTATTACCTGCCGGCGGGCGGCGTTCCTTTGTTCAACGACGAGAGCACCAATGCGGTGGCGGCCGCGGGTGAAACGGGGCTGGATCTCCTGCCATCGGGCCACGCAACGCTGAAGAAGACCGGGCAGATGCTGACGGTCGAGGGGCCGGGCGGCCCCAAGAAGGTGCAGCTCGCCTTCATCCGCGGGATCCTCGCCGCGCCGGTGGCCGTCTGGCTCGATGAGAACGGCAAATATTTCGGCGAGATCAGCCACCTTTCCTATCTGCCTGCGGGATTCGAATCCGCCGCGAACATGACGGCGATGCGGGAGGCGCAGGAAGCCGCGACGGCCGCCGAAGTGAAGGCCGTCGCCAAGCGCTTCCTCACAGCAGAGGCCAAGGCGCCGGTTCTGTTCGACAATGTCCGCCTGTTCGATGCCGACAAAGGTGCATTTGTCGAGAATCGGGCGGTGCTCGCGAAGGACGGGAAGATTGCGGCGGTCGGCGCTGCCGGTTCCATCCCGGCCGCTGGAGCCCGAGTCATCGACGGCAGGGGCAAGACGCTCGTCCCGGGGATCTGGGACAGCCACATGCACATCGGCGACGATTGGGACGTGCTCGCCAACATGGCGAACGGCATGACGAGCTTCCGAAGCCCGGGCACGACGCTCGAGCGAGCCGTATCGGTCACGAAGCGCCGCGCGTCGGGCGACCTCCTTGTCGGCGAGCCCTTCATCCAGGCGATCATCGACCAGAAACATCCGCTTGCGGCGCAGGGATCGATGACGGTCAGCAGTGAGGCGGAGACGGTCGCTGCGGTCCGCCAGATCAAGGAGGCCGGCCTGTGGGGCGTGAAGTTCTACACTTCGATGAATCCGGCCTGGATCGCTCCGGGCGCGGCCGAAGCGCACAAGCTGAGGCTGCACGTGTCGGGTCACGTCCCGGCGACGATGCGGCCGCTCGACGCCGTGAAGGCCGGCTATGACGAGCTGACGCATCTCAACTTCGTCGTCATGCAGGCGATGCCGCAGGAGATCGTCGACAAGGCCAATACGGCCGAGCGGATCGAGGGTCCGGCGCGGTTCGGGAAGGACATTGACTGGTCCTCGCCTGAAAACCGCGCCTTCATTGCCGAGCTGAAGAAACGGGGCACGGTCGTCGATCCGACCCTCGTGATCTTCGAAGGCGCGCTGACGCTGGACGGCGGCACTCCGGCGCCGGCCTATGCCCCGTACATGGGCATCATCTCGCCGGTGCTCGACCGGACCTTCAAGGCGGGCGGCCATCCGCTGGTGAAGGGTTTTACCCGGGAAGACTATCGCAAGAGCTATGCGAAGATGGTCGAGCTGGTCGGGGCGCTCCGCGACGCGGGAGTGACCGTGGTCGCCGGGACCGACGGCTGGGGAATCGAGCTGGTGCGCGAGCTGGAGCTTTACCAGCAGGCCGGTTTCAGTCCCGCCGAGGCGCTGCAAAGCGCGACGATCGTTCCGGCGCGGATGGTCGGCGTCGACAAGAGGACCGGCTCGATCGCGGTGGGCAAGGAAGCGGACCTGATGCTCGTCGATGGCGACGTGTCGAAGGAGCTTGGTGCGCTTCGCCGCGTGGAGACGGTAGTCAGCGACGGCTACGTCATGGATGCTGACGATTTGCGGAAAGCCGCGGGCTACACCGGCAAGCCGAAATAATCAGGCGGCCTTCATTTCCGGCGTGGACCGGCGACCGGACTCGCCCAGGGCCTGGTCGAGGATCACGCCGGCGACCGTCCGCCCCTCGCAGCCGTCGATCACCTCCAGCACGGGAGCGGGAAGTCGGTCGACGGCGTCGCGCGTGACTTCCGCGACGAGCTGCAGGCTCTCGCTTTCGCCGTGGTCCATCGTCCACTGTATCAACTCGCCGAATCCGGAGGTATGGGTCCGGCCGTAAAGCTGCAGCATGATCCAGTCGAACAGCATCCGAAGCTCGGCTTCTTGCAGGATGCCGTCCAGGCCCGGGCAGGCGGCGACCAGCCGCAACCGCGCGATACGTGGGAAGTGCGTGCGGAATTCCGACAGCGCCGCTTTCTGCCGTCGCCCGCGAGCGTAGATGACGAGCAAAGCGGCGATGGCGGCGGCAACGGCGATCCACACCCAGGTCATGACTAGCGCCGCTTCAGCTCGTCCCGGATCTCCGCGAGCAGATCGACCTCGGTGGGACCGGGCGCATCCTCCTTCTTGCGCGTCATCTTGTTCGCCGATCGGACGAGCAGGAAGATGATGAAGGCGAGGATCAGGAAGTTGATCAGGACGGTGATGAACTGCCCCCACCCAAGGACCGCGACTCCGGCCTTCTTGAGGGCGGCATAGTCGGTCGTCGATCCGGCATAATCCGGCGGGATCGGACCGAGCAAAGTGAAGTAGCTGGAGAAATCGAGGCCCCCGAACATCGCGCCGACGATCGGCATGATGATGTCGTCGGTCAGGCTTGCGGTGATGGTGGCGAAGGCCGCGCCGATGATGACGGCCACTGCGAGGTCGAGCACGTTGCCCCGGGCGATGAAGTCTCGGAATTCCTTCAGCATGAGCTTCTCCCGTTCGCGTCGCACCGTGGAACCTAGCGCCCCCACTGCCGATTGAAAGCGCGGGCGGCACGCGTGTGTTGCCCTTGTAAAACAGCTGACCGGTCTCTATTTCGGCGCCGGTTCGTTCTTCAGGGGAAACGAAATGAGCGCATTGCGTCGATTTGGCCTCCTTGCACCGCTTGCCGCACTCAGCCTTGCCAGCTGCGGATTGAACAGCGTTCCTACCGCCGAGGAGCAGGTCAACGCCAAGTGGGGCGACCTTCAGGCGGACTATCAGCGCCGCGCCGACCTGATTCCCAATCTGGTCCGGACGGTCGAGCGTTACGCTCAGCAGGAACGGTCGGTCCTCACCGAAGTGACCAACGCCCGCGCCAATGCGACCCGCATCCAGCTTTCGGCGGATGACCTCGACGATCCGGCCAAGGTCCAGGCGTTCAACGATGCGCAAAGCCGGCTTACACAGGCAATCATCCCGTTGCAGCGGCTGCAGGAGGCCTATCCGGACCTCAAGTCGAACACGAACTTCCTCGCGCTGCAGGACCAGCTCGAGGGTAGCGAGAACCGCATCAACGCGTCGCGCCGCGACTACAATGAGTCGGTTCGGGCCTATAACACGACGATCCGCACCTTCCCCGACGCGATCGGTGCACGGATCTTCTACGGCGCGAAGCCGAAGGTGCCGTTCGAGGCCGCGGCCGGTGCGCAGCAGGCGCCGACGGTCGAGTTCAACGCGAGCTGAGGTGAAACGATACCTTGCCGTCCTGCTGCTGGCGCTGTTTGCGCTGGCAGCACCCGCTTCGGCGCAGACGTTTCCGGAGAACAAGGGGTCGCCGGTCGTCGACCAAGCCGGCATCCTTCGGCCGGAGCAGGTCCTCGATCTCAAGACGAAAGCTGAGGTCCTTCACCAGCAGACCGGCCGTGCGTTCGCAGTAGCGACCGTGAAGAGCCTCGAAGGCTATGAGGTCGACGATTACGCGTACCGGCTCGGGCGTCACTGGAAGCTCGGAAGCGCCGAGAACGACGATGGCGTCCTGCTCCTGGTCGCGCCGAATGAGCGCCGGGTCTCGATCGCGACCGGCTATGGCGCCGGCGAGTATATGACCGACGCGGTGTCGGGCGTGATCATCCGCGAAGCCATCCTTCCGCAGTTCCGGAAAAATCCGCCCGACTATGGCGCTGGCATCACCGCCGGCGCGGACGCGATCATCAAGCAGATGCAGCTGCCGCCCGATCAGGCGAAGGCCAATGTTGCGAAAGCCGAGCAGCAGAGGCGGCAAGGCTCTGGCGGCATCGGCGCGCTCGTCCCGGCCATCATCATCGCAATTGTCTTCTTCTCCGTCATCGGATCGCTTTCGCGGCGGTTCGGCGGCCGCCGGTATCGCAGGCGGCGGCACGACGGCATCGATCCCTGGATCGTGTTGTGGGGTCTCAATGAGATCGGCCGGTCGAGGGGCCGCGGAGGCTGGGGCGGTGGAGGCGGCGGCCTCGGCGGCGGCTCGTGGGGCGGCGGAGGCGGTGGCGGTGGCTTCGGCGGCTTCGGCGGCGGCTCGTTCGGTGGCGGCGGCGCTTCGGGGGGTTGGTGATGCTGAAGCTGAGCGAAGACGACCATAAGAGAGTCAGCGCCGCGATTGCCGAGGCGGAGGCGAAGAGCGATGGCGAGATCATCGCCGCAGCCACGCCGCTGAGTGATTCCTATCACGACGTTGCGCTGCACTGGGCGGTGCTGGTGCTGATCGCCGTCCTTGCCTGGGCCGCGGCCTGTCCGTCCTGCGTCGACTGGTGGCTCGACCTTTTCCTCGGAGGGTGGCGGCCAGAGCCGACTGTGCGCGAGGTGCTGACCTTCGTGATGATCTTGGCGGTGCTCAAGTTCACCGTGGTGCTTTTGATCCTCAAGTACATGCCGCTGCGGCTGGCGCTCACGCCCGGTGCGACCAAGACGCGTCGCGTGCGGCGGCGTGCGATCGCCATCTTCAAGGCCGGGGCCGAGCGGAGGACCGTCGGGCGCACCGGCGTTCTCATTTATCTGTCGATGGGTGAGCATCGCGCGGAGATCGTCGCCGACGAGGCGATCACGAAAGTCACCACGCCCGAGACCTGGGGAGAGGCGATGGCCGCCCTTATCGTCGAAGTTAAAGCGGGCAGGCCGGGCGACGGGATCGTTGCCGCGGTCAGGATCGTCGGCGAGGTGCTGGCGGAGCATTTCCCGCGCTCGTCGACCGACACGAACGAAATCCCGGACAAGCTGATCGAGCTATGACGGTCGATCGCGACGCGCCGCTGGAGACGGTCTGGAAGGGCAAATATATCTCCGCCCTGAAGCGCGGCACGTGGGAGTTCGTCTCCCGCACCGGCAGCACCCATGCCGTGGTCATCGTCGCCGAACATGAGGGCAAGGTCATCCTCATCGAGCAGTTTCGCGTGCCCGTCGGCGGTCGCTGTCTCGAGCTTCCCGCCGGCCTCGTCGGCGACGAGGACAAGAATGCGACGGTTGAGGACACGGCGGTCAAGGAGCTCGAGGAAGAGACCGGCTTTACCTGCGACCGCGTGGAGCGGCTCGGCGACTTCCACAGCTCGCCCGGAATGGTCGCGGAAAGCTTCACGCTGGTTCGCGCTCACGGTGTGCGCAAGGTCGGCGAAGGCGGCGGCACCGAGCATGAGGAGATCGAGGTCTTCCTCGTCCCGCGCGCGGAGATCCCGGCCTTCGTTGCGAGCCGCCGTGCGCTGGGCGTCGCGGTCGACGTCAAGCTGTTGAATTTCCTGAATTTCTAGGAACTTCCGAGTCAGCGCCCGTTCACTCGCATTGCCCCAAGTACCGTTCGTCGAAGTTCCGCTTGCCGCTTTGCGGTCCGTCCGCAATGCGCAGCCACGGGCAAATCCTTTTTCGAGGGGTAATATGAAGATGCTGTTGGCCACCACGGCCATCCTTTCCATGGCTGCGCTTGGCACGGTCGCGAATGCGCAGACCGCACCGACGGCCGCCACGACCGCCGTTGCCGTTCCGAACAACATCTTGCTCGCGGACTGGACCGGCCCCTATGCGGGCGTTCCGCCGTTCGACAAGGTTACGCCGGCGCTGTTCCCGCAGGCGCTCCAGTTCGCCATCGACGAGCGCCGCAGCGAGATCCTCGCGATCGCGAACAATCCGGAGGCACCGACCTTCGCGAACACGATCGAAGCCTATGAGAAGTCCGGCCAGCGCCTCGACCGGGTCGACGCCGTGTTCAGCGTGATGACCAGCAATATGGCCACGCCGGAATATCAGAAGCTGGACAAGGAATGGTCGTCGAAGCTGTCCGCCGCATCGGACGAGATCACGCTCAATCCGAAGCTCTTCCAGCGCATCAAGACGCTTTACGACAACAAGGCTTCGCTCGGCCTCGATGCCAAGCAGGACCGACTGCTGACACGCACCTATCAGGGCTTCATCCGCCGCGGCGCGAACCTCAACGCTGAGCAGAAGCAGCAGCTGTCGGCCATGAACCAGCAGCTCGCGGAGTTGTTCGCGACCTTCTCCGAACGCGTGCTTGCCGACGAGAGCACCTACCTGACGGTGACCGAAGCCGAGCTGAGGGGCGTTCCGGCCGACGTGAAGGCTGCGCTCGCGGCTGCCGCCAAGGCGCAGAACAAGCCCGCGGGCACGTTCGCGATCAAGAACACGCGCTCGGCCGTCGATCCCGTCCTGACCTTCGCCGACGATCGCGCTCTTCGCGAAGAGGTGTGGCGCGCGTTCGTCAACCGCGGCGACAATGGCGGCGCGAGCGACACGAACGCAATCATCGCGAAGATCGTGAAGCTGCGCGCCGACCGCGCCAAGCTGCTCGGCTTCAAGAACCACGCCGAGTGGCGGATGCAGGACACGATGGCGAAGACGCCGGCTCAGGCGATGAACCTGATGAACCGCGTCTGGCCCGCCGCCGTGGGCCGCGTGAAGGAAGAGGTCGCCGACCAGCAGGCGCTGGCGAAGAAGCTCGGCCAGAACATCACGATCGAGCCGTGGGACTATCGCTACTTCCAGGAGAAGGTCCGCAAGGAGAAGTACGACCTCTCGCAGGACGAGATCAAACCGTACTTCAGCCTCGATAACATCATCAACGCCTCATACTGGGCGGCTGGCGAGCTCTACGGGCTGGACTTCAAGGAAGTTACCGGCACGGTTCCGACCTGGAAGCAGGACATCCGCGTCTACTCGGTCACCGACCGCGCGACCGGCAAGCAGGTGGGCCTGTTCTACCGCGACGACTTCGCCTCGGACGGCAAGCGCTCGGGCGCCTGGGCCACGACCTATCGCAGCCGCGCGAGCCTGCTCGGCGACGACATCGTCCTCGGATCGAACAACAATAATTTCGTGAAGCCGGGACCGGGCGAGCCGGTGCTCATCAGCCTCGACGACGCGGAGACCCTGTTCCACGAGTTCGGTCACGCGATCCACTATTTCCTGTCGAACGTGAAGTATCCGAGCCTCGGCGGGTCGCAGCGCGATTTCGTCGAGTATCCGAGCCAGGTGAACGAGAACTGGCTGCTGACGCCCGAGGTGCTTCAGCGCTTCGCCAAGCATCACGAGACGGGCCAGCCGATGCCGCAGGCCCTGGTCGACAAGATCCAGAAGGCGCAGACCTTCAACCAGGGCTTCGCCACGGTCGAATATCTGTCGTCGGCGATCGTCGACATGGAGATGCATATGGACCCGAACGGCGTCGCCGACCCGGATGCGTTCGAGAAGAAGGCCCTCACCGAGATCGGCATGCCCAAGGAGATCGTGATGCGGCACCGACTGCCGCAGTTCAATCACCTCTTCTCGTCGGACGCCTACTCGGCCGGCTATTACTCCTACCTCTGGTCGGAGACGATGGACGCGGACACCTGGGCGGCGTTCGAGGAGGCCGGAAGCCCGTGGGACAAGAAGGTCGCCGGCGACTTCAAGCGCTACCTTCTGTCGACTGGCAACGAGACGGACCGCGCGGAGGCCTATCGCCAGTTCCGCGGCCGCGATCCCGACGTCAACGCGCTGCTGAGGAAGCGTGGTTTCCCGGTGAGCGGGACCGCTAGCGGCAAGTAAGAGCAGAGCGAGGAACAAAGGAGCCCTTCCCGAGCAAT
>DASUVP010000108.1:0-7114 GCA_036378895.1 Sphingomicrobium sp. | reverse complement strand
AGGCTGCTGCCGACGTTGTACTGGGCGAGGACGTTCCCACTGGCGACGTCGATTATGGATACGGTGCTTCCCGACACCGTAAACATGCGAGAGCCGTCGCTGGAAAAGATCGCGTCCGCAATACTGCCCGAAGCAATGACGCGTGCGGCCGTATCCGAAACTATGTCAGACATTCGCTGTGTCTCTCACCAGGCCCGCATTTCACTCGTACCGAGGCGAGGCAATGCCGCATGTACTCAAACCGGCTTACGGTACCTACTAAACCGTAGTTGGCAACGAATTTTCATTGGCCGGCTGACTATCGCAAAAACCTGTGCTTGCGACTGCTGTTCATGATTGATCTGCCAGCGGGAAAGTTGCGATCTCGTCATAATGTGCGCCGTGGCGTGAGAGCTTGCTTTCGACGAGGATGAAACGGTCGACGCCGAACGGGTCCGAGCGAAGGTCAGCGTTGCGGGTGATGAAGGCGTCCACGGCCTCCGAATTGCGGCGGTTCCAGCGGGCGAGGGTGATGTGGGGCGAGAAGGCGCGGTGCTCCGGCTCCAGCCCAGCCTGCTGAAGCGCGCGTTCGACTTTGCCGGCGAGCGCGGCGACCGGTTCCTTGGGCGTGATGCCGGCCCATAAGGCGCCGCCGTTTCTCTTCTCGAACTTGCCGACGCCGTTCACGCGCAGCTCCAAGGTGGGTGAGCGGATGCGGTCGAGCGCGGCGGCGATGTCGTTGGCGATCGGCCGCTCGACTTCTCCAATGAACCGTAGCGTCAGGTGCAGCTGCTCGTCACCGACCCAGCGCAGCGCCGGGCTGTCGTCCATCGCGTCGATGAGGAGGTCGCGGACCTCCTCGGGCGGGCGGATTGCGACGAACAGGCGGTGCATTGCTTCCTTTCGGCCAGATGAACAAGAAATCGGCTCGTCCGGTTTCGCTTGAAAGCCCCAGTTCTATCTACGATATTCCGCTCTGGGAGCACGGGCCCATAGCCCGTCCGTTAGGAGAGAGAATGCAGAACCAGTTTGACCCGCGCACGACTGGCGTGAATCCCACCGCCGCGACGGTGGGCGTTCCGCGCGCCGCCCGCGATGCGGGCCTCCGGTCCTACATGCTATCGGTTTACAACTACATGGCCTCGGGCGTGCTGCTGACCGGCATCGTCGCCCTGGGCCTCGCCCAGGCCGGGATCGCTCAGTCGATCTGGTACGGCGGCGGCATCCTGAAGTGGGTCGTCCTCTTCGCACCGTTGATCATGGTCTTCTTCATGGGCTTCCGCGCGCAGCGGATGTCGACCGGCGCGATGCAGGCCTTCTTCTGGGCCTTCGCGGCCGTGATGGGCGTGTCCATGTCGGTCATTCCGTTGATCTATGACGGAACTTCGATCGCTCAGGCCTTCTTCGCGACAGCGGTGTCGTTCCTGGCGCTCAGCCTCTGGGGCTACACCACGAAGAAAGACCTGAGCGGTTTCGGCACGTTCCTGATCATGGGCGTCGTCGGACTGTTCGTCGTCATGCTCGCCAACCTGTTCATCCGCTCGGACACTCTGAGCCTGATGATCAGCATCGTCGGCGTGTTCCTGTTCGCGGGCCTCACCGCGTACGACACGCAGAAGATCAAGAGCATGTACGCCTACGTTGCCGGCACCGACATGATCGGCAAGACGGCGATCATGGGCGCGCTGACGCTGTACCTGGACTTCATCAATATGTTCCAGTTCCTGCTCAGCCTGATGGGCAACCGCGAGTAGGCTTTTCGGAACTGACAGTAAGGGCCGGCGGGAAACCGCTGGCCCTTTTCTTATGTGCGGGCGCGCCAGCCTTCGGCATCGAGCGCCAAATAGATGCTATCGCACCAGCGCCCGCCGACGAACCAGGTCCGCTCTTTACGCCCAGTCTCGCGAAAGCCGAGCCGGTCGACGAGTGACAGCGAGCGCAGATTACGCGGATCGACATCAGCCTCGATCCTCGCGAGACCATGAACAGTGAAGGCGCGCTCAATGACGGCGCCCAGAGCTTCGCGCGCGAAGCCCTGGCCCCAATAGTGCGGGTGAAAGAGGAAGCCGATTTCCGGGAAGCGCCAAAGTCCGGCCTTGCCGATCAGCTGGCCATCCAATTCGACGATGAAGTCCTCGCCCTCAGACGGCTGGATCGCGATCATCGAGGCGAGCCATTCGCGCGTGTGATCGATGTGCTCATGCGGCGGGGAGGACCAGTAGGCCATTGCGCGGGCATCGCTCAGGATCGCGTGCAGTGGCTCGAGATCGTCGGCGCGCGCGGGTCTCAACAGCAGGCGCTCGGTGCGGATCTCCACGACGGCGGCGTAAAGCTCAGCCGAGATGCTGCTTGAAGAACGCGAGGGTCCGCTTCCACGCCAGCTCCGCCGCCCCTTTGTCGTAGCGTTCCGCCGACGTGTCGTTGTGGAAGGCGTGGTTCACCCCGTCATAGAGGAAGAACTTCACGGTCTTCCTCGCCTCGCGAAGCGCGGTGACCCAGGGAAAGCCTGTCCGGTTCACCCGGTCGTCGAGCCCGGCAAGATGTAGCTCTAACGGCGCCGCAACCTTCGAAGCTTCAGACGGGTCGGGCGCGGGGCCGTAGAAGGATACACCCGCGCTGAGCTTGTCGCCGGCCGCTACCGCGAGCCGGTTCACGAAGCCTCCGCCCCAGCAGAAACCGACCGCTCCGACCTTCACGCCGCGGCTGGACTTCGCCAGCTCGTCCAGGATGGCGACGGCGTCGGCTAGGGACCTGTTGAGGTCGAGCTTGCCGATCGCTTCGCGTGCGGCATCCTCATTGGCGGGCGTGCCACCGGACGGCGAGAGGAAGTCCACGGCCACTCCGCGGAAGCCCGCGACGCCAAGACGTCGAGCGACATCGCGGGTGTGATCGTTGAGCCCGCGGTTCTCGTGGATGACGAGCACGGTGGCCTTGAGCGAGCGGGTTCGCGGCTCGGCGACATAGGCCTTGTAGCTGCCGACCAGGTCCTGAGTCCGGATCGTGAGCCGTTGATCGTCGGCCGGGACGATGGCCGCTGCGGCGGGGGAGGCGGCGATTGCGCCGATCAGCGCTTCCGCGGCCGCGACGCTCCCCGCCAGCGCCACCATTCGAGCCATGAAGATGCGGCGATCAAGTCCTTCGTGCGTGAAGCGATCGTAGAGGAGGATCGCGGCCTGCCTGAGCTTCTGGTCCATGAGCCTCCTAAGCGGGCTGCGGTTGCTGCATCTCTTGAATGAGCTTCGTGTCGATGTCTTTCGCGCGGCGATAGGCATCGCGGTCCGTCATCCGGCGCGCATAGTCGACGAAGACCTCACGCGGCTCCAGCAGGTTGAACGCCAGCATGAAATTGACGTTCGCGCCTACGAACAGGTCGGCGGCGGTGAAATAGTCCGCTGCGAGATATTCGCGGCCGGTCAGCGCTTTTTCGAGCGTATCGATGGCAAGGGCGTAGTTGCCATAGCCGAACATGCGCTGGCGCTCCGGCGTCGGCTCCCAGCCGGCCGCCTTGTTGCTGAATGCTGCCTCGACCGGGCCCGAGGTGAAGAAGATCCAGCGGTAGTAATCCGCGCGTTCGGCGGGCGGCGGCGCCAGCCGGGCCTCCGGAAAGGCGTCGGCGAGATAGCAGCAGATCGCGGCGACTTCGGTGACCACCTTGCCCTTGTGCTGGATCGCGGGGACCTTCCCCATCGGATTGATCGACAGATAAGGCTCGGCCTTCATCGTCGTCAGATAGTCGAGGATCACGGTCTCGTAGGGCTGGCCGACCTCCTCCAGCATCCAGCGAACCGTTTGGCCGCGCGACTGCGGGTTGGTGTAGAAGACGAGATCGGACATCGCTTCGCTCCTGTCGATTTGCGACTCGCCATTAGTCGAAAAGCGGCTGGCCAAACAGCAGTGCAGGCGGCCAGACGTTCCTGGAATCAGGAGGCCCGAGAATGCTTGGCAAAGTTCACATCGCGGCATTTGCGGCATCGCTGCTGGGATGCTCCGGCCCAGTCGCCGCCCAGGAGGAGATGCGCAAGGCGGCCACCGGTCCGGTCCTGCTCATCGGCAACAAGGGCGAGGACACGTTGAGCTTCGTCGATCTCGGAACGGGGCAGGAACTGGGCCGGCAGCCGACCGGCAAGGCGCCCCACGAGATTGCCATCTCCCCGGATGGGAGGACCGCTGCGGTCGTCGCTTATGGTGCGAAGAGCATCGACCTGTTCGACGTTGCGTCCCGTACCAAGCTCAAGACGATCGACCTTTCGCCGAACGAGGGGCCGCACGGGATCGTCTGGCTGAAGGACGGCCGGATCGTCGCCACGACCGAACGCAGCAAGTCGGTGGCTATCGTCGATCCGACGGCGGGAACGGTGGTCGCTTCGATCCCTACCGATCAGGAAGCGACGCATATGGTGGCGGTGACGAGCGATGGGCGCATGGCCTTCACCGCGAACATCCGTAGCGGCACCGTCTCCGTGATCGACTTGAGGCAGGGCCGAAAGATCCGCGACATTGCTGTCGGCGGCGAGCCGGAGGGCATCGCTCTGTCGAAGGAAGAGCAGGTGCTTTGGGTTGGGGACCTCAAAGGCGCGCGAGTTCAGGCCTTCGACGCAGAGAGCCTGGAAAAGATCGGGGAGGTCGCGACGGGCCCGGTCCCGATCCGCGTCGCAGTGAGCCCGGACGGGCGCTGGATCGTGACGTCCAACGTCGGCGACGGAAGCCTGACGCTGATCGATGCGGAGACGCGCAAGAAGGTGAGGGATGTCCCGCTGGCCGGGACCCAGGAGGCGGGGCAGGTGACGATCCTCTTCGCGCCCGACGGGAAGCTCTACGCAGCCGAGACCGGCAAGAACATGGTCGCTGAAGTGGATCTCGCCACGGGCAAAGTGCTCCGGCGATTGCCCGCAGGGACAAACGGCGACGGATTGGCCATCGCTCCAGCGCCGTCGGGAAATTGATCAGTTCTCGAGAGCGTCCTCGATCATTTCGAGCAGGCACTTGAGGGATTTCACGCGGATCGCGCCGCGGCCGATCGCTCCGAAATGCTCTTCGCGATGAACGGTTTGGCCGCCACGGCGAGCCATTGCGAAATGGACGAGGCCTTCCTCGCAATTCTCGCCGGCCGGGCCGGCGAAGCCCGTCACGCCCAGCGCAATGTCGGCGCTCGACCGCGCCAATGCGCAATCCGCCATCGCGCGGGCGACGGTTTCGGAAACGGCGTCATTCTGTTCGAGAATCTCGCCTGGGATGCCAAGCAGCTCGCGCTTCGAATCCTTCGTATAGGTCACGAATCCCCGGTCGAAGCCGTGACCTGCGCCCTCAATATCGGTCAGCAGCGCGGCCAGCATCCCGCCCGTGCAGCTTTCGGCCGTCGCGACCTTGAGGCCCTTGTCGCACAGGCGGTGCATGAGCCGTTCGGCCTGCTCGTCCAGATGATCCGGAAGAGCAGGCTGGAGCGTCTCGCTCAACCGCGTTCCCCGCCCGTGGCGGCGCGATCGCCCGCGCTCTGGTCACGCGTGGCGCGGAATTCGCTGTCGGCGGACCAGTTCGGCCAGTCGCGCGAATTGGCCAGCCGGTAGCCGACATTGTGAAGAAGCTGCCAGTCGCGGACCATGCCTTCCATCGGCCAGTTCGGGTCGAATTCGTCGTCCGGCTGGTGATACCGCTTGGCCGTATATTCGTCCTGCAGCGCCTTGCCGCGCGGGGTGCCGCCCTGGACAAGGTCGATGCCCGGGCGCCACGAGATGGCCGGAACGCCGACCTTGGCGAAGGGGAAGTGGTCCGAACGGTAGAAGCTGCCCGCCTCGACGCGCGGGTCGGGCGTGAATCGGCGACCCTGGCGTTTGCCCTCGGCGATCAACATGTCGAGCAGGTCGAGCTTGGCTGTCCCGGCGATGCTGAAGTCGCGCGCTCGGCCGTAGATCGCGCCGCCGTCCGTGTTGAGGATTCCGACGGTCTTGCCGAGCGGATAGAGCGGGTTAGACGCATAATATTCCGAACCGAGCAGTCCCTTTTCCTCGGCGGCGACCGCCAGGAAGACGATCGAGCGATCCGTCCGCGGCTTCTTCGCGAACGCGCGCGCCTGTTCGATCAGGTGGGCGGTGCCCGTCGAGTTGTCGAGCGCGCCATTATAGATCCGGTCGCCATTCGCGTCGGGCAGCCCGATCCCGAGATGGTCGTGGTGCGCTGTATAAATCACCGTCTCGTCCGGACGCGTCTTGCCGGGGAGGATGCCAACGACGTTGTACGACGTGATCACTTCGGTCTTCGCGTTGACGTTCGCATTGAGCGTCGCCTTGAGGTCGATCGGGCGGAAGTTCTTTCGCTTCGCCGCTTGCTTCGCCTGCTCGAAGTCGAGGCCCGCCGCTTTGAACAGCTGAACTGCCGTGTCGCGCTGGATCCAGCTTTCGAATGGTGTGTGCTCGGAAGCCGGATTCTGGCGGACGATGTCGAACATGGTGATCGTGTTCGAATTCTTGACGGTCGCCCAGCCGTAGGAAGCAGGCTCGGTTTCGTGGACCACCATGACGCCCGCTGCGCCGCGACGCGCTCCCTCCTCATATTTGTAGGTCCAGCGGCCGTAATAGGTCATGGCCTTGCCGCCGAAATTGCCTTCCCCGCCCTCGAAGTCCGGGTCGTTGACGAGGACGACGATGATCTTCCCGCGGACGTCGACGTCCTTGAAGTCGTCCCACTGGCGCTCCGGAGCCGTCACTCCGTATCCGGCGAAGACGATCGGCACGTTGGTCAGCGCGAACTGCTGCTGGCCGTTGGTCGGGGAGCGCACCGAAATTTGCTCTCCCTGGGCAAGCGCCATCGGCGCGGCGGCGGTCTGGACGGACACCTGCGGCGCCGACACATGGTCCGATTTCAGCAGCGGGACGCGCTGGGTCCATTGCCGCTGGCCGTTGACGACCTCCCCACCCGGCTGGAGGCCGGCGGCCTGGAATTGCTGGGTCAGATACTGGACGGTCTTCGTCTCGCCCGCCGTGGCCGGCCCGCGGCCCTCGAAGCTGTCGTCCGATAGCGTACGGATGTGCTCGCGAAGCTTGGCTTCATCGAAGCTGGCGTCCTGTGCCAGCGCGGACGCTGGAAGGATCATTGCGGCGGCGGCGAGGAAAAGCGTCTTACGGATCACGCGTGGCACTCC
>DASUVP010000107.1:0-3500 GCA_036378895.1 Sphingomicrobium sp. | reverse complement strand
ACCCCAAAACCCCCGGCGTTGGAGATTGCCGATACGAGGTTGCGCTCGCTGACCCAGCTCATCGCGCCGCCCATGATGGCCACGTCGCAGCCGAGGAACTCCGTCCCGCGGTGCATCAGCTCCTTGAGCCGCGCATGGCCGACCGACTGGTGGACGGCGCGCGGATCAGCGATCAGCCCTTCTCCGCTCATGCGGCCACCTGCTCGTCGAGGCCGAAGGATGTGTGGAGGACGCGAACCGCAAGCTCCAACTCATCCTCGGCGATGAGCGCGCTGACCTTGATCTCGGAGGTTGAGACCGCAAGCAGGTTGATCCGTCGCTCGGCCAAAGTTTCGAACATCATTGCGGCAAGCGCCGGGTTCGAGCGTATGCCGACACCCACTATGCTGACCTTGGCGACGGAAGGGTCCTGCACGAGCTCGGAATAGCCGATTTCGCTTTTGCGCTCCTCGATCACGGAAATCGCCTGAGCCAAGCTCGCGCGAGGCACTGTGAAGGTCAGGTCTGACGAGCCGGTGTTCGGGGTCGCGGCATGGACAATCATGTCGACCTGGATTCCTGCCTCCGCGATCGGCGTGATGACCGCCGCGACGGTTCCCGGTGCATCGGCGATGCCGGTCAGGGTGATCCGTGCCTCGTTCCGGTCGGCAGCGATGCCCGCGATCTGGTTTCTTTCCATCTCCGCTCCTGAAAGTTCGGCGACGATATCGGTGCCGGGCTTGTCCTCGAATGCGGACAGAACGCGCAAGGGCAGCTTTTCGCGCATCGCGAGGCCGACCGAGCGGACCTGCAGCACCTTCGCGCCGACACCCGCCAATTCGAGCATTTCCTCGAACGTCACCTGATTGAGCTTGCGCGCCTTGGGCACGATGCGTGGGTCGGTGGTGTAGACCCCGTCCACGTCGGTGTAGATGTCGCAGCGGTCGGCCTTCACGCCTGCGGCGATGGCGACCGCGGAAGTGTCCGATCCGCCGCGGCCGAGCGTCGCCACGCGCCCGTCCTCGCTGACACCCTGGAAGCCGGGGATGACCGCGATCGTGCCGCCTTTCAGAGCCTCGTCGAGCGTCGCAGACTCGATCGCTTCGACGCGGGCATTGCCGTGGACGCCGGAAGCGCGGACCAACTGCCACCCCATGAAGCTGCGCGCCTTCGCGCCCATGTTTTGAAGCGTCATCGCCAGCAGACCGGAGGTCACCTGCTCTCCCGAGGCGACGACCACGTCGTACTCCTTGGGGTCGCTAAGCGCCGACGCCTCGCGGCAGAGCTGCACCAGGCGGTCGGTCTCGCCAGCCATGGCAGAAACGACGACCAGAACTTCGTTGCCCGCCTCCGCCTCGCGCCTCACCCGGCCGGCGACGTTCCGGATGCGCTCGATGCCCGCCATCGACGTGCCGCCGAATTTCATGACGATGCGAGGCATGCGGCTCCTTGGGTGAACGGGCGCGTCCTGTTAGGAGGCGGTCATGGCGGAAACAAGCGTCGTTCCTGATGAGGTGGAGCAGTTCGGCAAGCTCGCCGGCGATTGGTGGGACCCGCGCGGCGCCTCGGCGATGCTGCACAAGCTCAACCCGGTGCGCCTCGCCTACATTCGCGACTGGGTCGACCAGCATTGGGCGCTGGACGAGCACAGCCGCCATCCGCTCGAGGGAAAGAGTGCGCTCGACGTCGGCTGCGGCGCGGGCCTGCTCGCCGAGCCGCTTGCCCGGTTGGGTGCGCAGGTCACCGCAATCGACCCTGCCGCAGAGCTGATCGTCGCGGCGCGCGACCATGCGGCCGGCCAGGGACTGGCGATCGATTATCGCGTATCGGCGGTCGAGGACCTCACGGGCGAATTCGACCTGATCACCTCGATGGAAGTGATCGAGCACACGGCCGACCCGCAGCAGTTCCTGAACGACCTGGCGAAGCGACTTGCGCCCAACGGCCTGCTGATTCTTTCGACGCCCAACGCCACGGCCTGGTCGCGGCTGATCACCATCACGCTCGCTGAGGGCATCGGCGCGATCCCCAAGGGCACGCACGACTTCGACAAGTTCATCCCGCCCGAGCGGATGAAACAGATGCTGGCGAATGCGGGATTGAAATGCCTCGACGTCGAGGGGCTGGCCTTCAGCCCGACGCGCGGGCTCCACCTCAGCGAGGACGTGAGCCTCAATTATTTGGTGGCGGCGATCCGCTAGCTGTTTCCAAGCGCTACGGCGAGATCGTGGATGTGCTCGATCCCGTCATAGAAGCTCTTGACCGGGACGCGCTCGTCGAGACCGTGAGCGTACATTTCATCTGGCTTGATGAAGATGCCTGACGAGGCCCAGGTGGGGATGCCCACGGTGCGGTAGATCATGCCGTCGGTGCCGCCGGATTCGAGGTAGGGCGAGAGCGGGACGCCCGGCTGCCTTTTCTGAATCGACTTGGAGATGGCGCGTTCGATGTCTGGCCGAAGCTCCGACACAGGGCTTACGACGGGGGCGCCAAGGACCTTGATCTCGATTTTTGGATCCGCGACGACGGACGCGAGCTGCTTTCGCACGTCCTCGACCGCGACGCCTGGAAAAATGCGGCAGTTGACGGTCGCGGTCGCCTTCTGCGGCAATGCGTTTTCCGCATGTCCGGCGTTGAGCATCGTCGCGACGCACGTGGTGCGAGTGGTGCCGACGAATTCCGGACTGCCGGCGATTGCGTTCGCGGCGGCCGCGTCTTGCGGATTGGCCGCGAAGGCGCGAAGCGCCTGGCCTTCAGGGCCCGGCGTCACCCTGCCGACCGCTCCGAGGTAAGCGCGCGTGAGTTCGTTGGACATGACCGGAAAGTCATATTCGTCCACTCGCGTCACGGCTCTCGCGATCTCGTAGATCGCATTGTCGGCTCGTGGGCGTGAGCTGTGACCGCCGCGATTGGTGGCCGTAAGCTCGAACGTGGCGTAGGTCTTCTCGGCGCCCTGAACCAGATAGATGATAGGCCTTCCGTCCGGCGCGAGGAGCCCGCCCCCGGCATCCGTATTGATGGCATATTCTGCGTCCTTGACCCACGGATGGGCGGCGATCTGACGTGTGGTGCCGTTGGGCTCGTCAAGCGCAGTTTCCTCATCGCCGACGAAGGCGAAGACCAAGGTTCGACGCGGTTTCGACTTCGCTTTCTGCAGGCGAAGGATGGTCGTGGTCATCGCGACGACGCCGGCCTTGTTGTCGAGCGTCCCGCGTCCGTAGAAATAGCCGTTCTCTTCGATCAGCTTGTACGGATCGCGCTTCCAGTCCTCGGGCCTTGCATCGACCACGTCCATGTGGGCCGAGAAGAGGATCGGCTTGGCGTTGGGATCGGATCCCGGGATGCGAACGAGCATGCCAACCGTTTCGCCGTTTGGCAGCTTCGCGATATTGTCGGCGGAGACGCCGCCGTCTCGAAGCACGGTCTCCAAATAGCCCACCATGGCGGGCACCTGGCCCTGCCCGTGTGAGGTTCTGTAAGTGATGACCTTCTCGAAGATCTGACGCGCCTGGGCGTGGTCC
>DASUVP010000106.1:0-21800 GCA_036378895.1 Sphingomicrobium sp. | reverse complement strand
GACCGGCATGACCCAGGGAATCTACGACATGGCCCGCGCCGCCGGGAAAGAGAGCATGGTCGGTCAGCTCAATCCGCTTCGGCGCGGCGGCGAGCCGGACGAGATCGCACAGGTTGCGCTGTTCCTGGCGTCCGACGAGTCCAGCTATGTCAACGGACACGCGCTCGTTGCCGATGGCGGCCTGTCGGTCAGCCACCCATTCACGCGGCAAGCCTACGGCTGCACGTTCTAAGACGATTATACGGAGAGCATCATGGCTACGGTCACCGAGGATAAGCCCGCCACCACCAACCCGATCTCGACGCAGAAGCACGGCGACGTGCTGATCATACTGTCGAACAATCCACCGGTGAACGCGCTCGCCCATGCCGTCCGCCGGGGCCTCGTCGCCGCCATTGAGCAGGCGGAAGCGGACGACAGCGTCAAGGCGGTGGTGATCGCCTGCGAGGGCCAGACCTTCTTCGCCGGGGCGGACGTCTCCGAATTCGGCACGCCCAAGGCGTTCGCCGAGCCGATGCTGCCGCACGTCGTCGACCGTATCGAAGCGTGCACCAAGCCGGTGGTCGCTGCGATCCACGGGACGGCGCTCGGCGGCGGGCTCGAGGTCGCGCTGAGCTGTCATTATCGTGTGGCGCTTCCGTCCGCGAAGCTCGGCACGCCCGAGGTGAAGCTCGGACTGCTTCCGGGCGCGGGCGGGACACAGCGGCTCCCGCGTGTGGCGGGTGTCCGCAAGGCGCTGGAGATGTGTGCGGGCGGCAATCCGATCAGCGCCAAGGACGCGTTCGACTGCGGGCTCGTCGACCGGCTGATCGAGGACGATCTGATCCCGCATGCCGTCGGCTATGCCGAGGAGGTGCGCGACGTCCGGCCGCTGCCGAAAAGCAGCGAGCGGCAATACAAGATCAACGAGTGCGACCCGACCGTGTTCGAGGAATATCGTAAGGAGAATGCGCGCAAGTTCCGTGGCTTCGACGCGCCTGAAGCGAACATCCGCGCCGTCGAATTCTCGTGCAAGCTGCCATACGAGGAAGGCGTCATCGAAGAGCGCAAGCTGTTTATGGAGCTGATGAGCGGGACGCAGGCGAGGGCCCAGCAATATTTCTTCTTCGCCGAGCGCAAGGCCGCGAAGATCGAGGGTCTTCCCGAGGACACGCATCCGCGCCCGATCAAGAAGGTCGGCGTAATCGGCGCCGGAACGATGGGCGGCGGCATTTCGATGAACTTCCTGTCGGCCGGGATTCCGGTGACGATCGTCGAGATGGGCCAGGAGGCGCTCGACCGCGGCACCGGCCTGATGCGCAAGAATTATGAATCGACCGCGGCCAAGGGGAAGCTGACCGTCGAGCAGGTGTCGAAGGCCATGGGCCTGCTGACGCCGACGCTCGATTTTTCGGCGCTCGCGGACTGCGACCTCATCATCGAGGCGGTCTACGAGAACATGGACGTCAAGAAGGAAGTGTTCGGGCGGCTCGACAGGATCGCCAAGCCCGGCGCGATCCTCGCGTCCAACACGTCCTACCTCAACATCGACGAGATCGCGGCCAGCATCTCGCGGCCCGAGGACGTGGTCGGAATGCACTTCTTCTCGCCCGCCAACGTGATGAAGCTCCTGGAGGTGGTGCGCGGGGCGAAGACGGCGCCGGACGTGCTCGTCACGGTCATGGGCCTGTCGAAGAAGATCCGGAAGGTCGCGGTGGTCGCGGGCGTGTGCCACGGCTTCATCGGCAACCGCATGCTGATGCCGCGGCAAGTCGAGGCGACCAAGCTCCTGCTCGAAGGCGCGACTCCGGAACAGATCGACAGAGTACATGTCGAGTTCGGGATGCCGATGGGCCCCTTCCAGATGGCCGACCTCGCTGGCGTCGACATCGGCTGGCACCGCGACCCGAACCGGATCGAGAACATCCGCGACGCGCTCTGCGCGATCGACCGCTGGGGGCAGAAGAAGGGTGCGGGTTTCTACGATTATGACGAGAAGCGCCGTCCGACGCCGTCGCCGGTGGTCCAGCAAATTATCGAGGATTTCGCAAAGACACAGGGCGTCGAGCGCCGCCAGATCAGCGACGAGGAAATCGTCGAGCGCACGCTCTACACCATGGTCAATGAGGGCGCGAAGATCCTCGAGGAAGGCATGGCGCAGCGCGCGTCCGACATCGATGTCGTCTGGGTCTACGGCTACGGCTGGCCGGTCTATCGCGGCGGGCCCATGTTCTGGGCTGACACGGTTGGCCTGCAGAACATCGTCGAGGGCCTGAAACGCCAGGAAGAGCGGATGGGCAGCGATTTCAGCTTCTCCAAGCTGCTTCTCGACAAGGCGGAGGCCGGAGAGAAGTTCACGAGGTGAACCGCTGGGTCGTCTTGCTGCTGGCGGTCGTCGGCGGCGCTATCGCGGCCTACACGACGATCCTCCTGATCGCCGGCGGGCTGCTGGGCGTCGGATGGCTGTGGGTGTTCGGCGACGACCCGTGGCCGGCTTGGGCGATGAACGGCCTCAACGTCCTTATCCCAGTCGGTGGCCTCGTTCTCTGGGCCCTTTTTGCGGGTTTCATCTGGTTGAAGCTGAGAAGTCACAAGCCGCGGGCGTAACGGCAATCGCAACCCGACAGCCGTCGGTCGCGTTTTCCATCCGACATCAGGAGGGAAATGATGACGAGCGTTCCCGACACCGCTCCGCAGGATGCCGTCCTGCGCTATTCCAATACCGCCGTCGCGCTGCACTGGATCACCGTTCTGCTGGTTTTGGCACAAGCCACCCTCGGCTTCATTTTCAAGTTCTCGGAAGACGGTCCCGCCCGGAACGAAGTGTTCCTGTGGCACAAGACCGTCGGCGTCGTGATCCTGTTGGCGGCGCTTCTGAGGCTCGCCTACCGTCTGAAGAACCCGCCGCCGCCGTTCCCGCCTGAACTACCGGCCTGGGAGCGCATTGCGGCGGTCTGGAACCACCGCTTGTTCTATACCTTGCTGATTGCCATGCCGATCGTCGGCTTCGTCGCCGTGTCAGGCTTTGCGGACGGTCCGACGACGCCGCTGCTCGGCGGAAT
This sequence comes from Sphingomicrobium sp., assembly GCA_036378895.1. Taxonomy (GTDB): domain Bacteria; phylum Pseudomonadota; class Alphaproteobacteria; order Sphingomonadales; family Sphingomonadaceae; genus Sphingomicrobium. The sequence continues at coordinate 18,759 of DASUVP010000106.1, read as the reverse complement.
CCAGGTTCCGGTCATCCCCGGCATAAGCAGGGAGACCGCCGATCTCGCAGGCGAAGTGCACGAATATTCCGCCTTCCTTCTGGTCGGGTTGATACTCGTCCACGTCGCGGCGGCGCTGAAGCATCAGTTCGCCGACCGCTGGAGAGGCTCGGCTCGTATGCCGCCGTTCAGCTCCTTCGGTGAGCCGGTGGTTATCGGGCAGGGCGGCGAGGCGCTTCGAGAAGGCTGAGCATCGCCAGCGCGACTGCGGCTGCCCCCGCTCCTCCGATGAAGGCGGCGGCCGCCCCGTCGCGGTCCCACAATAATCCGGCGGCGAGGCTTGCGAGCAGGGTGCCGATCCCGCTGACGAAGTGAAACGCGCCGAAGCTCGTCGCGCGCATGTGGTCGGGAGCGAAGTCGGCGACCAGCCGCGAGAAGATGCCCTGCGTCAGCGCCATGTGTGCGCCCCACAGCAGGATTCCGATCGTCAGGCCAACGATGCCGATGTCCTGGGCAAGGAGCAGGTTGGCGGCGACGAGCACGCCCATCCCCCCCATCAGGATCGAGCGGGGGCTCATCCGGTCGCTTAACGAACCCGCCGGGTAGGCGAGGGCGAGGAAGCCGATGTTGAAGACGACCAGCGCCAGCGGCGACAGCGTCGGCGACACGCCGATGTCGAGCGCGCGAAGAATCAGGAATCCCTCGGAGAAACGGGCTAGCGCGAACAGGAAGGCCACAGCCAGCAGCCGGCGCATCGGCCGGTCGAGATCGCGGAAGCCCCGGAACAGTGGCTGGACCGACGTAGTCGCCCAGTGAACGACGGGTTCCTTCACCGCCACGAGGGCGAGGATGAAGGACAGCGCTGCGGGAATCACCGCGATCCAGAAGACCGCGCGGATATCCTCGGCGAACAGGGCCATCAGCCCCACCGCCGCGACCGGAGCGATCAGCGCTCCCACTGTGTCGAGCGCCTGGCGGAGGCCGAAGGCACTGCCGCGGATCTCCGGCGGGGTTTCGTCCGCGATGATCGCGTCGCGCGGCGCACCCCTTATCCCCTTGCCGACCCGGTCGGCGAACCGTGCGCCCATCAGCTCCGCCGGGCCGCCCGCAATCGGAAACAGCGGCTTGGACAATGCGGCGAGGCCGTAGCCGAGGAGCACCCAGGGCTTGCGCCGGCGGCTGCGATCCGAGAGCCGCCCCGACGCCAGCTTGGCGAAGCTTGCGGTCGCCTCGGCGATGCCATCGATGGCTCCGAGCGCAAGCGCTGGAAGGCCCAGCGCAACCGTGATGAAGGCCGGCAGCAGCGCGTGGTAGATTTCCGAGCTCAGGTCCATCAACAGGCTGACGAAGCCCAGAATCCAGACGTTCCGTGGTAGCTTCGAGCCAGGCCGCACGACCGCTTGCTAGCTACAATCTTGCCAAGCCGCAAACATTTGCTAGCATGCAATCCATGTTGTGGGGCTCTTCACCGGCGGCCGTTGCCGCGCGCTATGTCGCGGTTTCGCAAAACTTTCTCGCGGACGGTCCCGCCGAGCGCGCCGACCGCGCGAAGCGGATGCTGCTGTCGGCCGTCGAGCGCAATGAGCCGGCGACCCTCAACCAGGTCGCCAAGGCCATCGGCCGCGGTGCTCCGGCGGTAAGCCGATCGGTCGACGCGCTGGTGCGGGTTGGGCTGATCGAGCGAGCTGCCGATCCCGACAATCGTCGTCGCCTGGCGATGCGCCTCACCGAGCATGGGCGGAACGTACTCCAGCAGCCCTCGGAATCAGGTGCATTGGCAAGCGCGCTCGAACGGCTCGCCCCGAGCGAGGTCCGGGCAATCGAACGCGCCGTCGAGATCTTGGAGCGCGCCGTCTAGCCGTCAGGCGTTGCCGCGGCGGCGCCTCGTATCCCAGCCTTTGCGCGCTGCCGCCGAGCGTTGCTCGAACGACCCGGACTTGTGAGCGCGCCCGCCGCGTGAAGAGGATACGTGCGTATCCTTCTTGCCGCGGCCCGACCCGGACTTGTTTCCGCCGCCGCTCTCCTTGTTGACCGTCGCCCAGGCACGCGCCTTGGCCAATTTCTTGGGCGTGCCGCGGTCCTCATAGCCCTCGGCGATATGCTCGGCCTTGCGTTTTTGCTTCTCGGTGTATGCGCCCTTGTCTCCACGCAGCATCCGAACCTCCCTCCGATCGTTTGTGCCCAAACGCATGAGGCGGTTCGTCCGTTTCCATGCTGCATTGCAACATGATCGGCTATTCACTATGTGCGCGGCTCACATTTTCCGGGAAAAACAATGAATCTGCGTAACGTCGCGATCATCGCGCACGTCGATCACGGCAAAACTACGCTTGTTGACCAGCTGTTCCGCCAGTCTGGCACCTTCCGCGACAACCAGCGTGTCGAGGAGCGGGCGATGGACTCGAACGACCTCGAGAAGGAGCGCGGAATCACGATTCTCGCCAAGTGCACGTCGGTCGACTGGCAGGGAACGCACATCAACATCGTCGACACGCCGGGCCACGCGGACTTCGGTGCGGAGGTGGAGCGCATCCTCAGCATGGTCGACGGGGTGATCCTGCTGGTCGACGCTGCCGAGGGTCCGATGCCGCAGACCAAGTTCGTCACAGGCAAGGCGCTAGCGCTGGGTCTCAAGCCTATCGTCGTCGTCAACAAGATCGACCGTCCCGATGCGCGTCCAGCAGAGGTGCTCGACGAGGTATTCGAGCTGTTCCTGAACCTGGAAGCGAACGACGAGCAGCTGGATTTCCCGACTCTCTACGCCAGCGGGCGCGCCGGTTACGCGGGCCTGTCCGAGGACGTCCGCGAGGGCGACCTGACGCCGCTGTTCGAGACCATCGTCAGCCATGTTCCGCGGCCACGGGTCGACGCTGGCCCGTTTCGCATGCTGGCCACCTTGCTCGACCGCGACCCGTTCCTCGGCCGTATCCTCACCGGGCGGATCGAAAGCGGCAAACTGACCACCAACATGCCGATCAAGGCGATCGACGTGGACGGAAACGTCGTCGAAGAAGGCCGTGCAACCAAGGTGTTCGCGTTCCGCGGCCTCGAGCGTGTGCCGGTCGAGAGTGCCGAAGCGGGCGAGATCGTCGCCATCGCCGGGCTCATCAAGGCGACTGTTTCGAACACTTTCGCCGATCCCTCGGTCACTGCGCCACTGAAGGCGCGTCCGATCGACCCGCCGACGCTGGCGATGAGCTTCTCCGTCAACGACAGCCCCTATGCGGGCCGCGACGGCGACAAGGTCCAGAGCCGCGTCATTCGCGATCGCCTCGAGCGGGAAGCGGAAGGCAATGTCGCGATCCGCATCACGACCGCTTCCGATAACGACAGCTTCGAGGTTGCCGGGCGTGGCGAGCTCCAGCTCGGCGTGCTGATCGAGACCCTGCGCCGGGAAGGCTTCGAACTATCGATCAGCCGTCCGCGAGTGCTGTACCGCGATGGCCCGAACGGCCGCGAGGAGCCGTACGAGACGGTGGTCGTCGACGTAGACGACGAATTCTCCGGGACGGTCATCGACAAGATGGCGCTTCGCAAGGCCGAGATGACCGACATGCGTCCCTCGGGCGGCGGCAAGACGCGCCTGACCTTCAGCGCGCCGTCACGCGGCCTCATTGGCTATCATGGCGAATTCCTGTCCGACACGCGCGGGACTGGAATCATGAACCGATTGTTCGAGAGGTACGGTCCGTACAAGGGGTCGATCAGCGGCCGCCAGAACGGCGTGCTCATCTCGATGGAGCAGGGCAAGGCCGTGGCCTACGCCCTGAACGCGCTCGAGGAGCGCGGCATCCTGTTCATCTCGCCAGGTGATGACCTCTACGAAGGCATGGTCATCGGCGAGAATGCCAAGCCGCAGGACCTCGAGGTCAATCCGCTGAAGTCGAAGCAACTTACCAACTTCCGGGCGAGTGGTAAGGACGAGGGCATTCGGCTCACTCCGCCGCGGCGGATGACGCTGGAGCAGGCGATTGCCTACATCCAGGAGGACGAGCTGGTCGAGGTGACGCCAAAGGTCGTGCGCATCCGCAAGCGCTTCCTCGATCCGCATGAGCGCAAGCGGCAGTCGCGGAAGATGGAAGCCGCCTGACGCTGGCCGCCGGTAACTTCTCGTTACTGGTGGCAGACTGAGCCATCGACGACGTGACGAATGTTAGTTGCGCCGAGCCGAGTCGCGGGCGCGTTGTCCGCGTCTTCGAACTGGGTCAGAAGTATAGCTGAAATTCATTCTGCTGGGGGGCGGGGAGACTCAAGATTCGCGCTATCAAAGTTGCGCCTCTGGCGCTGTGTATCCTTTTAGGAGGCTGCAAGATTTCGGGTGGCTCGGCCGCCTCGGCTCAGCCGCCTGCGGATACGCCCGCGCCAACCCCGGCTCCTCCGCCCGCGCCGGCCCCAACTCCCACTCCGCCGCCAGCGCCAGCGCCTAATCCGACACCCATTCCGGTTCCGCCTGGCACGCACATCGAGAACAAGGTTGCTGCGGAGGGGGACTCGATTTCGGTCTATGCGCCCGGCAACTACACCGGCCTCTACGACACGTCTCGCACTGCCGTGACGGTGTGCGGACTTGCCGTCGGCGGATCGGACATCGAAGCCGTCACCCGCCGCGTCAGCGGCGTTACCAATTGCAACGGCGAAGTCGTCACGCTGCTCATCGGGGCCAACGATTTGTACAACGGCCAGCTGTCGGTGACCTGGCAGATGTGGCTGGCCAAAGTGTGGGCCTACACGGACAGCCTCCGAGCCCAGGGCTACAAGGTGGCGATGGGCACGATCCTGCCGCAGAACATCAACGGCATCGCCTATATGACCGAGTTCAACCGGCGCCGGCCGCTCGCGAATGCCGCGATCCGCGCTGCGGTCGGGACCCACATCGATGCAGTGATCGACTTTGCTGCCGATCCGACGATCGGGCCCGATGCGGCGGCGCAGAACAAGGCGTTGTATCCCGACGGCCTGCACCCGAGCGCTTCCGCCCAGGCCACGATGGCGACCGTTTATGGGCCTGTCGTGGACCAGCTGCTCGCCAAGTAGTCAGCGGGACATCGTCGAGGCCGCTCAAAGCCGGTTTCGGTAATTGGCCATTAACTAAATCGTAGCAGGCTCCTCCGCTTGTTTAGGGGGAGGGTGTTGAATGTCGGGCCAGCCTGGCTTCAAGGCCGTAGCGGCCGTGCTTTGCGCGCTGCTTTTCTGTGCCGGATTCATCGGGAGTGATGCCGGTGGAGGGTTCGACGTCTTTCGACGCGCAACCGAACTGAAGACCAGTTTCATGAAAGGAAGCGGCTCGAAGAAGCCCGGCACCTCAATCCCCGTCTATCCGGAGGATACGGTCGTCGCGAGCAACTTCGATGTCCAAGCGGAGCTGGTTTCGGCCGTATCGGCTTCATCCAGCCAGGATGCCTTCGGCGTCTTTCGGATGACCTGCGCCGCCGGTCAGATCAAGCAGGACGATCCCCTCGAATATCCAAACCAGCCGGGCAAGTCACACTACCGGCAGTTCTACGGCAACGATTCCGCTAGCGCCTTTTCGACCTACAGTTCGTTGAGGAGCGGTGGCGGGTCGACGTGCATGTCGCCGGTTGATCGGTCGCTCTATTCCCTGCCGGCAATGCTGGACGGTCGGGGCAATATTGTCCGGCCGGACTTCGTTGCGCTCACGTTCAAGCGGCGGCCGTCGACAGACGCCAATTGCCAGCCGAGCGGCGGCACGGGGGGATGCATTCCGTTCCCCAACGGCCTCCGGTTCGTGTTCGGCTACAATCCCGCCAACCCCACCGATCGGTCGGCCAATCCACGTTTCTCCTGCGAAGGACCCACGGCGGGATCTGGCGTTTTCGACACCATCTCGGAAGCGGCCAACAACTGCCCGGGCCAGCCTTCCGGCAGCACGTACAATCGACTGGTCGCGGCCATCGATGCGCCTTCCTGCTGGGACGGCAAGAATCTGGGCACCGCCGACAATCGCGGCCATTTGGCCTATCCCGTTGCGGGCTGGCTGAGCAGTGCTCAATGCCCGACTACCCACCCATTCCAGATTCCCGGGCTCTCGATGAGCGTCCGCTACACCGTCGACCAGAGCATCGGTGCCTGGCGCTTCTCGTCCGATGAGATGGTGCCGGGAGTGCTGCCTGGCACAACCTTCCGCGCGACCTGGATCGGAGCCTGGGACAACCAGATCATGGGCACCTGGGTCCAGAACTGCATCAACAAGAAACTCGATTGCCCGACGGCCAATCTCGGCAACCGCAAGGCAATTCGGGCGCGGGCGGGCTTTGTAACGACGGCCAATCCAAGGCTGGTCCCGCTGACGCAGTCCCCGACGCCAACGCCGACGCCAACACCCAGTCCGACGCCTACGCCGGTTCCGTCCGGCACGCATATCGAGAACAAGGTTGCTGCGGAGGGGGACTCGATTTCGGTCTATGCGCCAGGCAACTACACTGGCCTCTACGACAGCTCTCGCACTGCGGTAACGGTGTGCGGCCTTGCCGTCGGCGGGTCGGACATCGAAGCCGTCACCCGCCGCATCGGCGGGGTTACGAACTGCAACGGCGAAGTCGTCACGCTGCTCATCGGCGCCAACGACATGTACAACGGCCAGCTGTCGGTGACGCTGGACATGTGGCTGGCAAAGGTCTGGGCCTATACGGACAGCCTCCGGGCCCAAGGCTACAAGGTAGCGATGGGCACGATCCTGCCCCAGAACATCAACGGCACTGCGTACATGACGGAGTTCAACCGGCGCAGGCCCATCGCGAATGCGGCGATCCGCGCTGCGGTCGGGACCCACATCGATGCAGTGATCGACTTCGCGGCCGATCCGACGATCGGGCCCGATGCGGCGGCGAAGAACACGGCGCTTTATCCCGACGGTCTGCACCCGAGCGCTTCCGCCCAGGCCACGATGGCTACCATCTACGGGCCGGTCGTCGACCAGCTGCTCGCCCGGTAGTCAGCGGGACCGCGTCGTAACGGGCTCGCATTCGGGCCCAATAGTCGAGGCGGCGAGCTCCGTCTCGGTGGAGGGTTCGGCGTTGCCGCGAGCGCGCAGCGCCGCAGCGCGTTTGCGCCGCCAGTTCAGGATCGGCACCTCGACGAACTTCCTCATCAGAAAGCCATAGCCAAAGGCGAGAAGCGTGCCCGCCACCCCGATGGTTACGGGGCTCAGCGGGGAATGCAGTTCCAGCGTCTTGAAGATTGCAAAATGGCAAAGGTAGAGGCTGTACGAGACAAGGCCGATCCAGATCATCGGAGGCGAGGTCAGCACCTTGTTCAGCAACGCGGACCGCTCTGACAGGACGTAGCTGAAAAGGACGAACAGCGCCGCGCCTTGTAGGCTGTAGCGGATGATGAAACGGAACGTGCTGTCTCCGATGACGAATGTCGCCGCGAGAACAGCCAAGGCGATCAGGACATGCAGGAAGCGCGGCTTCCACGCATCCTCGTCCAGGAGCGGATTGTTCCAGAGGGCCAGGACGCAACCGAACAGGATCGAGTCCATTCGTGTGTGCGACCAGTAATAGTTGCGCTCCACGTCGCCGAACCACAGAGGGGTGGCGAAGCGCAACGCGAGTATGACCATGCACGCGCCCGCGCACACGGCGGCGATGCCGGCAGAATTCTTGCGCAGCACATACGCACAAAGTGCAAAGGCCGCCGGGAAGAGCAGGTAAAAGTGCTCCTCGACGGCGAGCGACCATAGCGGCACGGGCAGGCCGCCCTCCTGGCCCCAGAAATGGGAATAGTTCGACAGGAAGAGATAATCCCAGGGGATCGCGTTCCCGCGGACCGAATTATCGAACACGCCGGCCAGGTACATGGCGGTAAGGATGACGAGCGTCACATATAGGGGCGGCATGATCCGCAGCGTTCGCCGGATGTAGAATGCCTTGAAATCCACGCGCCCGTTGCACGCAACCTCAACCCGTAGAAGCGAGGTGATCAAATATCCGCTCAGGAAGAAGAAGATCGTTACGCCGAACCCGCCGGGCACATATTTGCCGAGGCCGCCGTGCGAGATCATCACGATGAGGACCGCGATCGCCCTGATCCCGTCGAGCTGAGGCACGTGGCGGAAGTTCAGAGACGGTTCGCTGGACATCCGGCGCCTCGCTCAATTGCGAGTAACCAGTTTTAAGATAACAAATCTTTAATGCAACTCAGCGGCGCACGGCTGTACTAGTCTGACACGTGCCAGTCGATCGGTCGGTCGGCAGTTTGACTTGAAGGGGTGGGACTAGGCGGTCGCCGGAAAGGTCGGCGGCTGCTCGAACGGCTCTTGGCGGTTAAGCCGTGAAGCCACTTTCTTTGTCGTGAGCGATGCTCGCAATGCCAGCATGACGCCGAGGTTCATCGCGAAGAGCACGTGGATGACGTAGTACATCGTGATCCACTCGTAATAGGAGTGAGCGGCAACGGCCAAAACCGTCACCGTCGTTCCCACGGCATATTCCGATCCGAATCCAGGCGGGGCCCGCTTCAGGTTGTTCAGCGCCAGGGAAAAGATCGCAATTAGCAGGCCTAGGAACGCCAAGAGCCCCAACACGCCCATTTCCGCCGCGACGAGATAATAAGTGTTGTGAACCAAAGCCGCGACGCTGGTCCAAGTGACGCCTGCGCGGGCGTAATATCCTCCCACGTTGGCCACGGCGACGAAGCGGTTGGCGCCGACCCCCAACGGATGGTCCGTCATGATCATTGAAGCTGCCGCCCGCATGCGCTCGCGCTCTTCGCTGCTTCCGGCGCGGACTTCCGCCGATCGCCGTTCGACTGCGCTGTAGAGGATGGGGACCGCGACCAAAGTGCAGAGCAGGCCCAGTCCCGCGATGGCCATCTTGCGGGACGTGTTGCGGCGCCAGCAAGACAGGAGGAGAGTGAGCGCAAGTCCGGCGCACATCAGGCCTATCGTTGCCCGAGAGCCGCCGGCCCAGGCGATTATGAAAGCGGCGCCGACGCAAAGCGCCGTGCGCTTCGGGTAATAACCGCCGAGCAAGGCAGCGAATGCCGGGTAGACGATGAAATGCGAGGCCATTCCCAAAAGGTTCTGGTGACCGAACCATCCACCGGCCTGCACCTGGCCTCCCAGTTTTTGTTGAATGACGATGACAGCCTGGATGGAAAGACCCGCGATCAGTCCTGTAAGAAGGTATACGGGAACATTCCGGTCAAGAGCACTTGAGCGGGCCACCGCGTAATAGACGAGCAGAACCCTGGCTAGCTGCCACCCGTAGAACAGCGAGGGCACGTAAATCTCTGCCGTGAAGGTCGAAATAAGGAAAACGAGGATGTAGAAGCTGAAGGCCAGCTTGAGCCTGAGCGGGGTTGCAACTTCCTTGCCTGCAAAGATCATCGCGATCGCAAGCGCGTCGATCAGTGAAACGTCGATGCCTTTGACGAAGCCCTGCCAGGCCGGCCAGGTATAGGGTGAAGCCGTCACATTGAGGCGCATCTCGATGAACGGCAGGAGAGCCAGGAGAAACGCGGCCTTCGGCAAGTGCTGGCGATTGTTCCGGAGAAACATCGCCAGCATTGGCGTCAGGATCAGAAGTCCCGCGAGAAAGACCCACTTCAAGTTCGAACCTTCCGGACAGACTCCGTCGACCGGGGTTCTGCCGCATCGAGTGCGGGTCCGCCATGTCTAATTCTTGCTCCGGCGCCGGAAGTGGGACGCTTCGCGAAGCGGGTTCCGGCCGTCAGCCCGCCATCTTGAGGAGGGTCTCCCATTCGTCTTCGCGAACCGGAGCGACGGAGAGGCGGGACTGGCGGATCAGCTCCATCTTCGCGAGCTTCGGCTCGGCCTTGATGTCCTTAAGGGTGACGGGCCCGATCGCGCGGACCGGTTCGACGCTGACGGAGACCCAATCCGCGTCCTTTGGATCGGGCTGCGCCTCGCGGGCGATGCGCATGATCCCGACCACGGCCTTGTCCGTCATGCTCGCGTAGAAGAAGGCCTCGTCGCCCTTCTTCATCGCCTTAAGGTGGAGGCGCGCCGCGTTGTTGCGGACGCCGTCCCACTCCGTGCCGCCGTCGCGCACGAGGTCGTCCCAGCTGTAGCTGGAAGGCTCGGATTTCATCAGCCAGTAAGCCATCGTCCGGCTTCCTAAACCGATCCGAGCCGACGCGGAAGGATGAACGGATCGACAGAAAAGCGCGGAAAACTGTCCAAAGTCGGGAAGTTCCCTGTGTTCACCGTACGGTCGGCTCGGCTCGCCGTCCAATGGGTGGACGTCGCTGCGCGCCCCCCTATCTGGGTTGCAACGAACGAGAGCGGGTGAGCCAGCGGCGATTTGAGCGCGGCTCCGGGCAAGACGGACGACCAAACTGTAACTCAAACAGAGAGGCGCAATAGAGCGCCCGGTACGGTCGGCCGCCAGAGCAAAGAGTCAGAATTGAAGAAGTTTGCGTTGGGCCGCGGCCTGTCCGTGGCTGCGGGGCTTTTCCTTGTCGCCGCTTCCAATCCAGTAACGGCAGCGCCGCTGCCGACTGCCGCCGGCACGGTCAACGTGGCGGCCAGGCCGCTTGGCACGACCAGCGCCGTTGCGACCGCTGCAGGCAACGTCATCCAGGCGACCCCGGCGGCTTCCGTTTCGGTCACGCTCGCTCCGGCAATCGCCACGGAGGCTGCTTGGCTTCGTCAGAATGGTTGGCCGCTTTATGCGCTCGTCGACCGCTTCAGCGCCGGAGCGCCGCTCAGCGAAGAGGCCAATTGCATCGCAGTCGCCGTTTATCACGAGGCCCGCGGCGAGACACTCGAAGGTCAGCTCGCAGTTGCCCGGGTGATCATGAACCGCGCCGCATCGCGCCGCTATCCGGCGAGCTGGTGCGGAGTGGTCAAGCAGCCGTGGCAGTTTTCATTCGTCAATCCGCGCAGCGGTCGCATGCCGGGCGTCGATGAGGGCTCGGCAGCCTGGCGCAAGGCGCTCGGCGTCACTCGTCTTGCGATCAACAATGCCGTGACGAGCGTCCCGACGGACTGTCTCTGGTATCACGCCGATTACGTCGCTCCCTCGTGGGGTCGCCGACTTCAGCGCGTCAGCCAGATCGGCACGCACATCTTCTACCGCTCCTAGATCGGCGGTAATTTGAACTTAAAAGGCCGGGCTGCCGTAGGGCGGTTCCGGCCTTTTCCTCGTCTGGGCGGGCGCTCGACTCGCTTCGTCGTAAACTCCGTTCAACAGGGATTCGCAGCGGCCGTTTTTCGGAAGAGCATGAAAACCGGATGATTTCTCCAAGGGGATGGGGAGAATTCGGTGCTGAAGATCTTGATTGTCGAGGACGATTCTCAACTAGCGACAACATTGAAATACCTGGTGGAGGACAACCCGCGCTACCGGGTCGTCGCCATTGCGGACGATGCCGACAATGCCGTGGCGGCTGCCGAGCACTACAATCCCGATCTTGCGCTGGTCGATCTCCACCTCGCTCGCGGGAGCACCGGCTTCTCGGCCGCGGTTCGCCTGAGCGACTATGACGTGCCCTGCCTGTTCGTGAGCGGGAAAGCTCCGAGCTTCCCGATGCCGGACCTGGCGCTCGGATGCCTTATGAAGCCGTTCACTGCGGAGGAAGTGCACCGGGCGCTCAATCTGGCGGAGGACAAGCTTCGCGGGCGCGAGACCGTGCGCCCGCGCATTCCGCAGAACCTTCAGATGTACGAAGCCCCGGAAGGGCCCGACTTGCCTGAGGCGGGGTTCATCCCGTCACGGCCGTCGCTGCGTACCCGGATCGAGCACTGGATCGCGGGCCAGCACCACTGATCGGGTCGAAATTTGCCGCTTCAGACGAACCGGCGGAAATAGTCGATCGTCTTGACCAGCCCCTGCTCGAGCTGAACCGACGGTTCCCACTTTAGGTCGCGTTTCGCCTTGGTGATGTCCGGCTGGCGCTGCTTCGGGTCATCCTGGGGAAGGGGCGCCTCGATGATCTCGGAGTTCGCGTTGGTGAGGCGGATCACCTGCTCGGCGAGCTCCCGGACGGTGAACTCGTTCGGATTGCCGATGTTGATCGGGCCGGTGATCTTGGGCCCGGTTTCCATCAGGGCGATCAGCCCCGCGACCAGGTCGTCGACATAGCAGAACGACCGCGTTTGGCTGCCGTCGCCGTACAGGGTGATCGGCTCGTTCTTGAGCGCCTGCATGATGAAGTTGGAGACAACGCGGCCGTCGGCCGGGTGCATCCGCGGGCCGTAGGTGTTGAAGATGCGGGCGACCTTGATCGGCAAGTTATGCTGCCGGTGATAGTCGAAGAACAGGGTCTCGGCGCAGCGCTTCCCCTCGTCGTAGCAGGAGCGCGGGCCGATCGGGTTCACATGGCCCCAATATTCCTCGCTCTGCGGGTGAACCGACGGATCTCCATAGACTTCGCTGGTCGATGCCTGGAGGATTTTGCAGCCGAGCCGCTTGGCTAGGCCGAGCATGTTGATGGCGCCGTGCACCGACGTCTTGGTCGTCTGCACCGGATCATGCTGGTAATGGATCGGCGAGGCGGGGCAGGCGAGATTGTATATCTCGTCCACCTCCACGAAGAGCGGGAAGGTGATGTCGTGCCGCATGAACTCGAAGCTCGGGTTCGAGTGGAGGTGCGCGATATTGTCCTTGGTCCCGGTGAACAGATTGTCGACGCATAGCACCTCATGGCCGGCCTCGAGCAGACGGTCGGCGAGGTGCGACCCGAGGAAGCCCGCGCCGCCGGTGATCATCACCCGTTTGCGCATATTATAGTCGCGAGCCACTGGTCCCCCTGTTCACGCCACGCTTCGGTCTTGGCCTCGTAGCGGTTTCGACGGGCCAACAGCAACAGCCCGAGCGGCGGGCAAGGCGCGCTGTGCCGAATTAAGTCACCGACAGATCAGGGTTTCAGCCGACGAGGCGGACTTCCGTGCCCAGGAAATTCATCACGTTGGAGCTCGAGCAGCCCTTGGAGATGAGCACGCGACCCTGGAGGATCAGGCGCCGCCCGATGAAGCGTGCGCACTGCATGTCCGGGGTTCGGTCCCCGTCCACGCGAAGCGTTTCGGACGGGATGTAAATGAGGCCTTTCAGCTCCGAAAAGCCGTTACCGCCGATGATGTTCTCGATCTCGTTGTGGGCGCCCTTCGATCGCCGGTCCTGGAAGATCAGGATGCCTGCGTTCGGGCCTTGGGTAGGAGCCGCCAGCTTCACCTTCGCATGACTGTCGATCTGCACCTTGCCGATCGACCAGGGATCCGTCGCCGCCTGCTCGCTGGTGAGGAAGATCGTGCAGGCACGGCAATAGACCTCGGCCGCCGGTCCGATCAGGAGGTTTCCGCGATTGAGGATGTATTCGCCGTCGGCAAGCGTCACCGGTCCATCGAGGAGCATGTTGCCGTAGCAGCCGGCCGGCAGCGTGACCCTGCCGCCGTTCTTCACGGCAGCGTCGGAATTGACTGTCACGTTGGGGCAGCCCGTGCTGGGGATCAGCGGCGGGTCCCGGTCGGCGAGCGGATCCTTCTGCTTCAGGCTGTATTTGCGGATCCGGGAATCCTTGATCCCGTTCGCCTCAATGCCTCCGAAGGCGACGATATTGTCGGCCTGGATGATCGCCGAGCTGTCGCCAACGATGGCCTTGGGCGACGAGGCATTGGTTGCCATGCCGCATTCCATCTCGACATTGGCGCTGGATTCGATCTCAAGGCCGGTATCGTCCTCGGTGCCGATCGCGAATGCGCAGAACTCGCCATTTTCGACAATCGTCGCAGTCGCCTCGGCATTCAGCGTTGGCGGGCTGCTGAGGAAAAGCCGGGAGAAGGTCATGCCAACCGGGCTCGCGATCCGTACGCGGACGGCAAAGGGGTCGTCCTTGCGGGTCTCCGGCGACCTTTCGGCCGATACGGCGCGCTTCGGATCAAGATTGCGATTGGAGGCAATGCTGCCGTCGACCGCAGCTTCCATGTCGGCGGACTGGACGATGGCATAGACGCCGGCGATCGCGGCTGCGTCGGCCGCCGACTGCAATTCGCGCTTGGCGAAGGCCCATTGGACCGTGTCGACCGCGATCGCCGCGCAGCCGAAGAGGAGCGGGAGGCCAATCGCAGTCAAGGCGAGCACGTTACCGCGCTCGTCCCTGATCAGCTCTCTCAAAGTCGCAATTGCCCGTGCAAACGCCATACTCAAAGTCTTAGGCAGACAGGGTTAAAGGACCTTTAGCCGACCGGTGCGCTCCAGATCGGAACGCACCGGGTCGACGACTTGATCAGCCGCCGATCGGCACAAGGCGTTGCGGGTTCTTCCACATCGCTATGCCGTTGTAGACCGGCTGAGCCGCACCCTTGAGCATGCTCCCGTTGCCGAGATTGCCGGCAGAGCAGTTCAGCAGCTTGTTGATGCAATTGCTCCACCACATCGACTGGACGGTATTGTCCCAAGCGCCGAACCAGTCCGCGTGGAAGGTGTATCCCTTGGGTTGACCCGGAGCCATGTGGTCCGAGGACAGTTCCCAAAGGCTCGTATTGTCATAGCGGTCAACCGTATACCAGGCGCCCAACGTGAACGTCGGGATGTTGTACGGGTGTGTCGACGGGCACTTGAGGTAGCCCCAGCTTCCGTAGCTCGCATAGGCGACGTGCGAGCGATGGTCGGAGCTGTCGAGACGTTGACCGTCCCAGCATTCCGGCGCTTCGATGATCGCGCCGACCTGGTTCCCTGCGGGGCAGTTGGCGAGTGCGGTCGTAAGGGTCTGATACTTGCCTGTGCCTGCCGACGGACCCTGGCAGCTGAACCAGGCTCCGCCCGTCTTGATCGAATTGATGCCGGTCGGGTCCCAGCCGAAGATGTAGCGCAATCCGTTGGGCAGCGGCACCGCCCTGCCGAGATATTTCGGGTTGGACGGGTCCATGACGGTCGGGTCGGTCTGAGGCCGTTGCTTGTAATAGATCGAGACGTAGTCCGGCCGGACGACGTTTCCACGACCATCGAGCAAAGCGGGCATCCAGTAGGCCGAGCGGTTCGCCGCGGTGCCGTTACCCATCCAGTTGCAGGTGCTGTCGCCCGAAGTCCTCAGGCTGGAATAGGTCGAATATGCGTTCGCCGATGTGTTTCCGTAGAATTGGTGCAGGTGCGACTTGCCCGGCTGGCCAGGGTACATGATCGGGTCGTCGTTGGAGATCTGACCCGCGCCGCAGATGAAGCGGAACGCGCCCACGACGTCCGGCAGCCCCGAGCCAGGGATCGCCGCCGAAGCTAGCGTCGAGTTGATATCGAAGTTGCTCGGGATCATCGTGTCTTCGGGGTAGATCGCCCCGGTGGTAGGCGTAGGCGTAGGCGTGGGCGTCGGGCTGGTGGTAGTCGTAGTCGTCGTGGTGGTCGTTCCCCCGTCGCTCTTGCCGGACTTGCCGGGGCTCTTTTTTAGGCGGAACGTGTCGAATTGGCCGGTCGCAACCTCCGGCGCCACGACTGCAACCAACATCACTGCGCCGAGTCCCAGCGCCATGGCCTTGAAGGCCGAGAATCCTTCGCTCATCGTTTTGCCTCCCCAGACAAAAGCTGGAGGCCACGTTCAAGGTTGACTCTAAATATATGATGAATCTGCGCGAACTATGATGAGCGCGACGCCTGCTTGATCAGCACTCACTTCCGCTGGACTGGGCTCTCACATCATTGGGTCTGAGTGGCTTCAGTGGCTCGCGGTTATTCCCTCCGGCACAAGGATTGGCCTCGTTCCGGCGCGCCTGAGACGGAGCACGGGTAACGTCTCCGTCGATAAGCAACTTTCCTGCGGCCGCATCGGCGACAAGTTCGGATTTCGGCTGGCTGCTGGTGACTAGCTCGCCCACGGCAACCTGCAGCGGACTCGTTTCGATCGGCGCAGCGAGAACAGTCCCCGCATTCTGCACCGCCTCCAGCGAGACCTCGACCGTCGATGGCGCCGGCGGCGACGGCTCGATGCCAGCGTAGCGTTGCCGGAAGGCGCCGCTCGCTCCGAGGCTGCTCTTCAGGCGGTAGAAGATGTGCCGCCCGATCTTGACCGACTTGTCGAGGGAGTCCGCCCAATAAGGCAGGACGTAGTCCGCGTGATAGTGGGTCGAGTGCCCGATCGGCGCGAAGACCTTTCCGCCCAGCGCCTCGGTCGCGACTTTCCGGGCCTGCTGCCACAAAGATTGGGCGGGCAGCCGAGCCAAGGATCCATCGCAGGTGAAGGTGAATTGGCAGCCGGTCGGGCGCTCCGCCCCCTGATAAACCACTCCGCAGACGGACGAAGGGTAGGCCGGATGGCGCATCCGGTTGAGAACGATCTGCGCAACTGCCCGCTGGCCGTTGGCACCCTCTGTGGCGGCTTCGTAATAGACGGCTTGTGTCAGGCACTCGAGCGCTCGGTCCCGAGTGCTCGCATTTGCATCGAGCTTAAAGGGCGATGCGGGCGTGTCCGGACGGCCGGAGAAGGCCCGCTCGGCATTTTGCTTGACGGCTTCTTCCGGGGTGATCGGACGCAGGAGATCCGGCGGCGGCAGGCTTAGCCGCAAGGTTGGAGCAATCGCCACGCGGGCGGCTGAGCCTCCGCTCCTTGGGACGACCGGCGTCGCGTTGGATCGCGAGTAATAGATCGCTGCGACGATCGCGATCAAAACGATAGCCGCGCAAGCGGCGGCAATGATCACAAGGCGCCTTTGCCGCTCGAGCTTGCGCCATTGCCTCAGCGCTTCGACCTTCATGCCGCGCTCTTTCGCCAGCGATAGGCGAGCAGGAAGATGGCCGGCCCTTCGACAAGGTAGCGCCGCCACAGTCGACGGGGATCGGTGATGAGCCGGTGAGCCCATTCGAGGCCCAGGTGGCGGGCCAGGCGCGGAGCTCTCTTGGTGCGGCCGGTGATAAATTCGAGCGCCGCGCCGACGCAAAATGCCATGCCGTGGGCGCCTTCGATCCTTGAGGCTTCGGCCGCGATCAGCTCCTGCTGAGGCGAACCGACACAAATGAAGCTGAAGCGTGCTTGTTCGCGGGCGATAAACTCTGCAGCCGCCCGCCGTGCGGCAGGGTTCCGCATCAGGCCCATCGGCGGGCAGTGATGGGCGAAGCGGACGGCCGGGTATCTGGCCCGCAGGTCGTCGAGCATCGCCGCGTCGCCGCCGACGATCGCGATACGGTCTCCGTCCTTGATAACGCCTTCGAACAGCGACGCCGTCAGGTCGCTCCCGGCGATCACGGGCAGGTTTACTCCGCGCCATTTCGCCAGACGGGCGAGCACCCTGCTGTCGCACACGCAGAAATCCGCGTTGCGGTAGGCCTCGGCTAGCCCAGGGACATTGGCGCCACGCTGGTGAAGGCGAACCAGATGATCGACGTTCGGAGTGACGAGATACTGGAAAGCGCTATTGGAGCTTACGGCCTCGATCCGCGAGGCGAGCCGGTCGCGGGGCAAGACGTCGAAGGCAACGTCGAGAAAATTTTCACGCTCAGTAGGCATCGCGGTCGAACAGTACCGCTCGCACGGTGCAAAGCAGGATCCACAAGTCGAGGGACAGCGACCAGCGGTCGATATATTCCTTGTCGAGCTCGACCCTGCGTTTGGCCCTTTCGACCGTGCGGATCTCGCCCCGAAGACCCTTCACCTGGGCGAGACCCGTGATGCCCGGTCTGACCCGGTGCCGACCCGCATAGCCGCGCACCGAGTCCTGATAATAATGATCGCCGACCCGCATCTCGAGAGCGTGTGGCCGCGGCCCGACCAGCGACATGTCGCCCCGGATGACGTTGAGCAGCTGCGGCAGCTCATCGATGCTGAGCTTCCGCAGGATCCGGCCCACCGGGGTGACCCGGGGATCATCCTTCGTCGTCGTGGCTCGAGCGCCGACATCAGTCTGGTCGGCGTACATCGTGCGGAACTTGAGAACGTGAATCACCTCGTTGTTGAACCCGACCCGCGGCTGAACGAAGAAAATCGGCCCCGGGCTTGTGACGCGGACGAGCAAGGCGGCGAGACCCGCGATCGGCGCGAAAAGCGCAAGCGCGAGGCTGGCCAGGACTACGTCCTCTCCCCGCTTCACGAACTGATTGATGTCCCGGAACGGCCGCTGCCACAGGTTGAGGACGGGAAGCGACCCGAGAAGGTGAACCCGGTAATCGGGCGCCAGTTCGATGGCTTCGGGCGGTATCAAGGAAACATCGACCGAGACAGCGCTGAGCCCGTCAACGATCTCGTGCAGCCTTTTTGCCGGCAGGTTCGGGACGCTGATCAACACTTGGTCGACCTCGCCCCGCCTCGCCAGTGCGGCGAGGTCGTCGTAGCCGCCAATCAGCTTCAGGTCGTCGAGTTTGTCGACCTTGGGCCGATCGTCCGCGACGCCGACAAAGCGAAGGTGGGGCAGGTCCAGCGAGACGAGAAGCCGGCGGATCATGGTAATCGACTGCGGGTCCGCTCCATAAAAGGCGATGCGCTGCTCGATCGCCCCTCGCTCGGCCATCCGCCTAAGCGCCATCCGGATCAGCGGGCGCGTGAGGGCCAGCGAGACGAGTAGCGAGACGAGATACAACAAGGAGATGCCACGCGAGTAATTGCCGATCATCCCGAACTGCCAGACGAGTGCGGAGGCCAGGAGGCTGCTGATAACGGCGTCGACGAAGGCGTCGCCCCCCTCATGCATCAGGTCAACGAGGGTGCGGCGATAGGCGCGCTTGGAAGACCGGAGCAGAAGGAAGCTCGCCGCAAGGACGGCAAATGCGAAGATGTGGACGGACTCGACCACTCTCGCACCCCGCAGGAAATCGTAAGCGAAGAGCGCGACCGGAATGCTGGCGAACAGGCAAAAAAGGTCGGCCGCCAGAAAGATCGGCC
>DASUVP010000105.1:0-3143 GCA_036378895.1 Sphingomicrobium sp. | reverse complement strand
GCGACCCGCGCTCGACTGCCAAACGCGCCGAGGCGTTCCTTCAGGCAAGCGGCATCGGCGACACTGTCTATGTGGGGCCGGAAGCCGAATTCTTCATGTTCGACGACGTTCGGTTCGAGGACGGCTACAACGCTTCCTCCTACCGGATCGACGACATCGAGCTCCCGACCAACACCGCGCGCGACTATGAGGGCGGCAACCTGGGACACCGCCCCCGCGCGAAGGGTGGCTACTTCCCGGTCGCGCCGGTCGACAGCGCCCAGGACATCCGGGGCGAGATGCTTTCGACGATGATCGAAATGGGCCTGCCTTGTGACAAGCATCACCATGAGGTCGCAGCGGCCCAGCACGAGCTCGGCCTGACCTACGGCAAGCTGGTCGAGACCGCCGACCGCATGCAGATATACAAGTACGTCGTGCACATGGTCGCGCAGGCCTACGGAAAGACGGCGACCTTCATGCCCAAGCCCATCGCCCAGGATAACGGCTCGGGAATGCACACCCACATGTCGCTGTGGAAGACGGGCAAGCCGCTGTTCGCGGGCAACGGCTATGCTGGTCTCAGCGAGACGGCGCTCTACTTCATCGGCGGAGTCATCAAGCACGCGCGGGCGCTCAACGCGTTTACCAACCCGACGACCAACAGCTACAAGCGCCTGGTCCCGGGTTTCGAAGCGCCCGTCCTGCTCGCTTATTCGTCGCGCAACCGCTCGGCGTCCTGCCGCATCCCATACGGGGCGGGCGAGAAGGCGAAGCGCGTCGAGTTCCGCTTCCCCGACGCGATGGCCAACCCATACCTCGCATATTCCGCGATCCTGATGGCGGGCCTCGACGGGATCCAGAACCGCATCCATCCGGGCGATCCCATGGACAAGAACCTCTACGACTTGCCGCCCCAGGAATTGGTGAACGTTCCGACGGTCTGCGGCTCGCTTCGTGAGGCCCTGGTCAACCTGCAAAACGACCGCGCCTTCCTCACGCGCGGCGACGTCTTCAGCGAAGATCAGATCGACGCCTATATCGACCTCAAGTGGGAAGAAGTGATGCGCTGGGAGACCACCCCAAGCCCGGTCGAGTTCGACATGTATTATTCCTCCTAAGTATCGAACACGGCTTATTAACTAAGCTTTGGCAGTGAGTGCTCTCATGGGTGTTGAGGGTACTCGCAATAGCTTCCGGGCCGCTGTTCTGGGCGGCGAGCGGAAACCGCTCGTCGTCACTGACAAGAACCCGCAGTTCGAAGGTGAAGGCGACGCGTTGGACGGTGTTCCCGTCCCGCGTTCGGAGACTCGGCGCGGTGATCACCGCGGAGTCGATCGTCACCGCCTGAGCGAAGAGACGCAGACCGCAATCTACCAGGGCAAGTCGCATTCCATTGAGGTGGTGAACCTCTCGCGCGGCGGAGCCATGATCCGCTGCGATTTCGCGCCCAGGCTTTGGGACCTGGTCGAATTGAGGCTCGGCGATGGTCCGGGCCTCGAGGCCGCCGTTCGCTGGATCAAGGGCGACTCCATCGGCCTCGAGTTCGCCCACGAGACCAAGCTCGACTGCTCGCCCGAAGAGCGTGCCGCGCTGCTCCTCAAAGTCATTCAACGGAGCTTCCCGGACGAAATTCGCTTTGACGGGCCCGAGGCTGCCGAAGTCGAAGAAGTGCAGGAAGAGGAAGACCTCGGAGCGCGCGACAGGAAACGGCATCCGCTGATCTGGAAGGGCGAGATTCACTACGCCCACGACAGCAATCCCGTACGACTGCGCAATGTCTCAGAGGGCGGCGCGCTGATTGACGTCGCTGTAGACTATCCGCTCGGCGCCGAAGTGCTGCTCGACCTCGGCGGCGCCGGTCAGTTCTTTGCGTTCATTCAGTGGGTCTGCGGCGATCAGGCCGGCCTGAAATTCACCCGGCCGTTCGACATCGCCTGCCTTGCAAACGCACGGCCGGACGTAACTCCGCACAGCTGGACCGCTCCAAGCTTCCTGAACTCCGCCAATCAGGACGGGGACTCGGCTTGGGACGAACACTGGGGCCGGAGCTCGATCGCGGAAATCCGCAGCGAACTTGAAGGCTATCTGAAGCGCTAATCAATCTTCGAGGATCCGGCTCGAAGTCTTCGTCTCCCGCATCCGGATGTAGGCCACCAAAGAGCAGGCCGCGAGCGCGGAGATGTAGATGTAGAACCAGCGCTCATGCCCGATGTCCTTCAGGTACAGCGCCACATATTCCGCCGTACCGCCGAAGATCACGTTCGCAATCGCGAAGGGCAATGCCACGCCCAGCGCCCTTATGTCGGCCGGAAACATTTCCGCTTTGATGATCGCGTTGATCGAGGTGTAGCCGGTCACCATGATCAAAGCCGCGAGGACCAGTGCAAAGGCAGCAGCGACGCTGTTCGTGCCCTCCAGCGTTACGAAGATCGGATAGGTGAACAGGGTCGCGGTCGCGCCGAAGAAGATCATCAGCGGCCGCCGCCCCACCCGATCGGAGAGCCGGCCGGCGAACGGCTGGATCAGAAGCATGACGGTCAAAGCGGCGGTCATGATCTGCGATGCCGTCGCCCGGTCGAAGCCGCTCGTGTTGGCGAGGAATTTCTGCATGTAGATTGTGTACGCGTAGAACGACGCCGTCCCGCCCGCTGTCAGCGCCATCACCAGCAGCGCCTCGCGCGGGTGATCGCGGAACAGGTTCATCGCCGTGGAGCGACGCCTGTCCTTCTGCGCCGCGACATTCTCGTAGCTGAGAGTCTCGTCGAGGCCGCGCCGAATGAAGAAAACCACGATCGCGAGCAACGCTCCGCCCCAGAAGCCGATGCGCCAGCCCCACGCCTGCATCGCATCGTCGCCGAGAATTACCTGCAGCACCACCAGCAGCGCCAGAGCGCTGAGCTGCCCGCCGATGATCGTCACGTAGAGAAAGCTCGACCAGAAACCGCGGCGCTCGCGGTCGGCCATCTCCGACATGTAGGTCGCGCTCGACCCATATTCGCCGCCGAGGCTGAGCCCCTGGATCATTCGCGCGATGAGAAGGATGGCCGGCGCCCAGGGGCCAACAGTCTCGTAAGTCGGCGCGACCGCGATCATTAGCGAGCCGATGCACATGAGCGTCACCGAAAGGGTGAGCCCCGCCTTGCGGCCCTGGTGATCTGCGT
>DASUVP010000104.1:0-4732 GCA_036378895.1 Sphingomicrobium sp. | reverse complement strand
GGTTCCAGATCTCGATGAAGCGGTCGCCTTCGGAATCCGGCGAGCCGGGCGGTCCGCCGGCAATCTTGTCGCCGTGGTCGTAGAAAATCTCCGAGCAGGGACCGCAGGGGCCGTCGTCGCCCATCGCCCAGAAATTATCCTTCGTCGGGATGCGGATGATCCGGCTCTCCGGCAAACCGGAGATTTTCTTCCATAGGTCGAACGCCTCGTCGTCCGTGTGATAGACGGTCGCGGTCAGCCGGTCGGCGCTGAGCCCCCACTCCTTCGTCAGCAGGTTCCAGGCAAGTTCGATCGCGCGATCCTTGAAATAATCGCCGAACGAGAAATTGCCGAGCATTTCGAAGAAGGTGTGGTGACGAGCGGTATAACCGACATTGTCGAGGTCGTTGTGCTTGCCCCCGGCGCGCACTGCCTTCTGCGCGCTCGTCGCGGTGACATAGGGGCGCGTCTCAAGCCCCGTGAACACGTTCTTGAACGGCACCATGCCCGCGTTCACGAACATGAGGGTCGGGTCGTTGTGCGGCACTAGCGGAGCGGACGGGACGCGCGCATGTCCGTTCTTCTCGAAATAGTCGAGGAAGGACCGGCGAATATCGTTGGTCGAAGTCATCTTGAACGGCATGTAAATACGCTGCTGCACTGCGGCAAGGAGAGGACTTGGCACTCTCGTCATCCGGCGGCTAGGCAGAGGCCATGGCCAGACGACCAAAGTCCGGGATCCCGAGGTACAAGCGCCGGCGGCAACGGTCCGAGTCGGCGATCGGCCGGTTCGTCCGGTTCCTCGCGAAACTGGTGCTGGTTTTCCTCATCGGCTCCGTTCTCTGGGTTCTCGCCTATCGCTTCGTAAACCCGCCGATCACCGCGACCATGCTCGGCGACCTGGTCGCTGGGCGCGGCGCTACGCGTGACTGGATGAGCATCAACGAGATCGACCGCGACATGGTGCGCGCGGCCATTGGCGCGGAGGACAGCAAGTTCTGCTCGCATAACGGCTTCGACGTCGAAGCGATTGAAGATGCGATGAAACGGAATGCGTCCGGCGGCCGAATCCGCGGCGGATCGACGATCAGCCAGCAGACCGCAAAGAACGCATTCCTTTGGCAAGGCGGCGGCTATTTCCGCAAGGGATTGGAAGCTTGGTTTACGCTACTGATGGAGAACCTCTGGCCGAAGCGGCGGATCATGGAGGTCTATCTCAACCTCGCCGAGACTGGCATTGGAACATACGGTGTCAACGCCGGGTCGCAGCGCTATTTCGACCATGACTCAAGCGCCATGAGCCGGACGGAAGCGGCGCGGATCGCTGCGGTGCTGCCTCTGCCAAAGAAGCGCGGCGCCGTGGCTCCGAAGGGCTTCACCCGCCGCTATGGCAATTCGATTACTTCGAGGATCAGCATCGTCGCTCGCGACGGTCTCGACTCTTGTGTCTACCAGGACATCGTACCGCCCAAAGACAAGGCGCCGCCCGCGACCACGAAAGAGGCGAAGCAGCTTCCGGGCGAAGAATTCGAAAGCGCCAAGCCGCTTCCGCCGCTAAATGAGGTGGTCGACGAGCTGCCGCCTGAGTCGGAACAGCCGTTGGTGGTCAATGAGCCCGCCGCGGCTGCCCAACCGCAGCCCGTGACGAACCAGGCGGCGCCTCCCGAGCCAGGGAACGTGGAAGCCCCGCCTCCGCCGGTCGGTCAGTAGCATACCCGTTTATCGTTCGGCTTTTTGCGTTCGGCAGAGGAACGCCGGGCCACTGCTCGCCGTTCTGACCGCAAACCCAAAACGGAGGACAAGTAATGGCTACACGTACGCAGAGTCGATCCTCATCCAGCAATCGCAACACCAACCGGGGTAGCGCCGACAACGGCCGCAGCCAGTCCCGCAGCAGGACTAGCAGCAGCGATCACAGCGCCTTTTCCTGGGGCGACAATGCCGGCCCGCTGCTCGGAGCAGCTCTTGCCGGGGCCGCGATCGGCTTCGCTGCCAACTATGGCCGCAAGTTCATGATGCAGGGCCTCGAAGCCGCGGCTGGCGACTGGGACCAGATCCTGGCGGCAGAGCATGACTTGGCGATGGGGATCTTCGACAAGATGCTCGCCACCGACGAAACGCAGACCTGGAAGCGCAGCATGCTGCTGATGAAGCTGACGCATGCGCTCGACAAGCATGCGCACCAGGAGGAGATGGTCGTCTATCCGGCGCTCCGCGAGGCGAACCAGGCCGTGGACGCCGACCACCTCGAGGGCGAGCACGGCTACATCAAGACCTTCATCTATGAGCTCAAGAACATGGGCCCGAGCGCCCCGAACTGGCTCGAGAAGGTCCGCGAGTTCCGCGCGCTGGTGTCCAAGCACGCACATATGGAGGAGGAAGAGATCTTCCCCGCCTTCAAGCAGAATCTGACGGACGAGCAGAACCGGAAAATCACCGGCCTCGTCAATGCCGACGGGTTCTGGATGGCATAAACCTATCCGACGAGGGCGAGCCTCGGCGGTTCCTGCACGGAAAGGTCGACGCTGCCCTCGCCGGTGATCCGCTCGATGCGGGCCTCAAGCTCCGCATCGAGCGAAAAATCGCGGCCGGCGACCACGATCGCCTCCCCGCCAGTCGAAAGCGGGAGGACGAGGCGTACCAGTCCGCCCCCACCCCGCGAGCGGTCGAGCTCCCGCGCGATTGCCGGAACGAGCGCCGCCGAGGGAACGCGCACCTCCATCTGCAGTCGAGTCCGCTTGGCCAGCGCTTCCAGCGGCTGGAACCGCTTGATCGCCACCCGGGGAAGGTCGTCCCCGGGCCGCTTGTCGAGCTCGACAGTCAGCAATCCGCACGTACCGGCCTTCACCGCCGCCTCCACGGCCGCGCTCGCCTCATCGTCGAAGATGCTTGCCTGAAACTGCCCCGATGAGTCGCTGAGCGTCGCCATCAGATAGCGCCGCCCCTTGGCCGACACCCGCCAGCGCGACTCCTCGACCAAGGCAGCCATCATCGCCCCGGCGCGCCCCTCGTCCGGCATCGGCATATCGGCGAGCTCAGCGAAAGTCTTAGCCTTGTTGGCTTCCAGCAGGTGGCGATGAGCATCGACCGGATGGGCCGAGAAGTAGAAGCCGAATGAGTCCCGCTCGGCGGCCATGCGTTGCGCCAGCGACCATTGCTCCGCCTTGGCGAGCCGCATCGAGGAGACCGGCGCCGCGGCACCGCCGAACAGGCCGTGCTGGCCGCTCGTCCGCTGCTCGGCCGCGCTGGCGGCGTGGGCGAGAATGATCTCCGCCGAAGCGAAGACCGCCGCGCGGTCCGGAAGGATCGAATCGAACGCGCCTGCAGCGGCAAGGCTCTCGATCTGGCGACGGTTCAGCAGCCGCGGATCGATACGCTCGGCGAAATCGTCCAGTGACTTAAAGGGCCCGTTCGCCTCGCGCTCTGCGACGAGGGCCTCCATCGCCTTTTCGCCGACGCCTTTCAGAGCTCCCAACGCATAGCGAACTTTACCGTCCTCGACCGCGAAAGCGGCCTGGCTGGCGTTGATGCACGGCGGGAGGCACTCGATCTCGCCCCGCCGCATGTCCTCGGCAAACAAGGCGAGCTTGTCGGTCTGCGCGATGTCGAAGCTCATCGACGCCGCGTAGAATTCAGGACGGTGGTGCGCCTTCAGCCACCCGGTGTGATAGGCAACGAGCGCGTAGGCAGCGGCGTGCGACTTGTTGAACCCGTAGCCCGCGAACTTGTCGATCAAGTCGAACAACTCGGAGGCCTTCGTTGGACTGATGCTGTGCGCAGCGCAGCCTTCAACGAAGCGGGCGCGCTGGGCATCAATCTCCGACTTGATCTTCTTGCCCATGGCGCGGCGCAGGAGGTCGGCTACGCCAAGCGAGTAGCCGGCGAGGACCTGCGCCGCCTGCATCACCTGCTCCTGATAGACGAAGATGCCGTAGGTTTCCTTCAGCACCTCTTCGAGCATGGGGTGCGGATATGCGATCTCGGCGCGGCCGTTCTTGCGGTCGCCGAACATGGGGATGTTGTCCATCGGGCCCGGCCGGTAGAGCGAAACGAGGGCGATAATGTCGCCGAAATTGGTTGGACGAACCGCCGCGAGCGTCCGCCGCATGCCTTCCGATTCCAGCTGGAACACGCCGACCGTATCGCCGCGCTGGAGCAGCTCGTAGACCTCGGGATCGTCCCAGCCGAGCGCCGAGAAGTCGACCTGCACGCCTTGCTCCGCCAGCAGGCGCTCGGCTTCCTTCAGCACTGAAAGCGTCTTCAGCCCCAGGAAGTCGAACTTCACGAGGCCCGCCGCTTCGACATATTTCATGTCGAATTGCGTGACAGGCATGTCCGAGCGCGGATCGCGGTAGAGCGGCACGAGATCGTCGAGGCGCCTGTCGCCGATCACCACGCCCGCAGCATGGGTCGAGGCGTGGCGCGGAAGCCCCTCGAGCTTCATCGCGAGGTCGAACAGCCGGCGAACTTCGGCTTCCGACTTATATTCCGCGGCCAGTTCCGAGACACCGTTCAGCGACCGCTCCAGCGTCCACGGGTCGGTCGGATGGTTGGGGATGAGCTTCGCGAGCCGGTCGACCTGGCCGTAGCTCATCTGGAGCACGCGGCCAGTGTCCTTGAGAACGGCGCGCGCCTTCAGGCGCCCGAAGGTGATGATTTGCGCCACGCGATCACGGCCGTATTTCTGCTGAACGTAGGAGATGACCTCGTCGCGGCGGCTTTCGCAGAAATCGATGTCGAAGTCCGGCATCGA
>DASUVP010000103.1:0-6775 GCA_036378895.1 Sphingomicrobium sp. | reverse complement strand
CTGGCCGGGCGCTACATCCTCAATCCCTTGTTTCGGCTGGTGGGTCGCCTTGGCGAGCGCGAACTGTTCGTCGTCGCTGGTCTTTTCGCGGTCATCGCCAGCGCCGCCCTGATGCATACGCTGCATCTTTCGACCGCGCTGGGAGCCTTCATCGCCGGCGTGATGCTCGCCGAATCGCCTTACCGGCACGAGCTGGAAAGCGACGTCGAACCGTTCCGCTCGATCCTCCTTGGCCTGTTTTTCCTCTCCGTTGGCATGCTGATCGACTTCAACGCGGTCGCGGCCCGGCCAGCGCTCGTCTTCGGCCTCGCAGTCGGGATCATCCTGATCAAGGCGATCCTGATCGCCGGGCTCGCCTTCATGTTCGGGATGAAGAAGGGCCGCGCGATCTGGCTCGGCCTGCTGCTCAGCCAGGCGGGCGAGTTCGGCTTCGTCCTCTTCGGCCAGGCCGCGAGCGCGCAGCTCATCACTCCCGAGGCAGCGTCCCTGTTCGCGGCTATCGTGACACTGACGATGGTCTCGACACCTTTCCTGATGCAGGTGATCGAGTGGATCCTGCGCCGGATACCCGAGCCGCAAGTCGATCTCGACGGGCCCGAATTCTCGCCCGAGACCAACGTCATCGTCGTCGGCTACGGCCGGTTCGGACAGACGGTCGGGCAGATGCTCATGGCCAAGCGCATCCCGGTCACCATCATCGACAGCAAGCCGGCGCTGATCGAGCTCAGCGAGGAGTTCGGGACAAAGGTCTATTACGGCGACGGGACGCGGGTCGACATATTGCGCACCGCAGGGGCGGAAAGAGCCGAGGGAATCCTCTTCTGCCAAAACCCGAGGGAGCTGACCCGCGAGAAGCTCGAGGCGGTGATGGAGAGCTTCCCGCACGCCGCGATCATGGCGCGGCTCTACGACCGGCTGCAGGTCATCGAGTTCGACGGGCTCGACCTCGCCGTCTGCCAGCGCGAACTCTACGAAAGCGCCGTGGTCATGGGTCGCGAGGCTTTGATCAAGCTGGGCGTCGCCCGGCGCGAGGCGGAGCGGGTCGAACGCGAATATCGCGAACGCGACCTCGAACGGCTGGAGGCCCAGACCGTGACCGGCGACCTCCACGCGAAGTTCGATCGAAGCTTCGGGGTCGACCGGCCGCTGCCCGACGAGACGGTGAAGGAGTCCGGCTAAGCCTTCGGGCCGATATGCGATTCGAGCGCGTCGATGATCGAATCGACCACGTCGCCGTGCGCGCCTTCTCCGCTCGTCACGCGAATGTGCGCCTCGGCGTAGGAGGGGCCGCGAACCTTCGCCAGCCGTTCCAGGGTGCCGCGCGGGTCGCCGTTGCGTAGCAGCGGCCGAGTGTCGCGCCGCGAGGTGCGGTTGGCGAGCACGTCCACGGGGGCGTCGAGCCAGACGGTGATCGCCTGCTCGTTGAGCAGCTTGCGCGTGCGCGGGTCGACGAACACACCGCCTCCGGTGGCGATCACCCGTACTTCGCCGTCCACCAGCCTGGCGACCAGGCGCCGCTCGCCGTCGCGAAAATCGGCCTCGCCGTAGCGCTCGAACACTTCGGCGGCGGAGAAGCCGGCAGCGTCCTGGATCGCGGCGTCGGTATCGACGAAGGGCAGGCCGAGGCGCTTGGCCAGCCGGCGACCGACGGTCGACTTCCCGGCTCCCATCAGCCCCACGAGAACTACCGGACGGTCGAGACGGTCTGTCAGCTTTCCCACACTCGGGGCTATACAGCGCCCGGGCGGGGCGGCAAAAGCGGTCGCGTTTCCGATCCTTTGCAAGCGCGAGAGAAGATGCCGCGAGCCTTGATTGTCATCCTTGTCCTGGTCCTTTTGCTTGTGGGCCTGATGTTCTTCTTCTCCAGCCAGGCGGATGAGGTGCCGACGAACACCATTGAGGTCGAGGTCAACGCACCCGCCAATGCGAACTAGCCGACTGCTTGCTGCTGCGGCCGCGACCGCAATTGCGCTCCCGGCGCTCGCCCAAGACACGGCTGTTCCGGACAACGCGGCTGCGCCGATGGCTTCGCCCGCACCCCCCGCGGCGCAGCCACCGACACCGGGCGCAATTGTCCGCCGTCCTTCGGATGGCGTCGGCGAAAGCCAGACCGGCCTGGTAGAGCTTCTCACCGAGGAGTTGGCCGAGCCGCCTCCGCCGCCAGTGGAATATCCCGATCACGTACGCCGCGACCCGCGGGTCGTCGGTCGGCTGAACCCGGCTGAGATCGGGCTCGGCGCCTCCCCGTGGAGAGGTGCGAGCGGAGCGTTCCTCGGTTCGCTCATGCGGCGCATGGAGACTCCGGTGGCATCGCGCTGGGCGCATATCGCTCTGCGCAACGCTTTGCTTGCGCGGGTCGCGGCACCGCGGAACATCAACCCCGTCGACTGGGCAGCGGAGCGCGCCTGGCTGCTGATCCGGATGGGCGAGGCCGACGCCGGGCGGATGATCGTCTCCGGAGTCGACACCGACCGCTACACGCCGCGGATGTTCCAGATTAGCGTGCAGAGCGCACTGGCGAACGCGGATCCGGCGGGGCTCTGTCCGCTTCAGGGCGGAATCCAGAAGGTCGAGGCGAATATCGTCCAGCTTGTAGACGCGATGTGCGCGGCCATGGCCGGAGAGCCCGAAACGGCAGCAGCTCAGGTGGATTCGGCTCGCCGACGCGGCCGGATGAGTGGCAATGACCTGGAACTGGCGCAGAAAGTGGTCGGCGCCGGCGGCAATACGCAACGGGCCGTGGTGATCGAATGGGAGCCGGTCGACCGGCTCGACACATGGCGGTTCGGACTGGCGACAGCGACGGGCCTCAGCTTCCCCGAACGGCTGCTGGATGCCGCGCCCTCGCAGCTCCGGGCCTGGCATGCGGCGGCGCCGATCGTTCCCCCGCAGGACCGCCTCGAATCCGCCGAGATCGCGGCCGGGCTCGGGGTGTTGTCGTCCCAGTCGCTGATCGATCTGCATTCGGCCATCTACGACTCGACCGGGCCCGACGATTTGCCCGAGACCCAGGCGTGGCAGCTCCGGCTGGCGTTCGTCGGGCGGGACCTCGATACGAAGCTGGACGCCATGCGGCGGCTCTGGGGGAATTCGCAAGATTATCTGCCGACGCAGGGCGTCCGCGCCATGCTGGGCCGGGCCGCTTCGTTGATCGAGCCGGACGCCGATCTTCAATCCGACGCTCCGAACCTAATCGCCTCGATGCTCGCCGCGGGCTACGACCGGGATGCGGCGCGATGGGCGCAGGCGGTCAGCCAGATGGACGACCAATATGCCGACCAGGCGTGGGCGATGCTTGCGCTGGGAGCGCCGGATGGGAGCGGCGTCGATCTCAACGTCCGGCGGCTCAACGCCTTCATCGACCGCGACAACAGCGAAGGGAAGAAGCGCAGCGCCTTGCTGGTCGCGGGGCTCGCGGGGCTCGGGCGGATCGACGAGGCGACAGCGAGCCGGCTCAGCGGCCGCTTCGGCCTCCGACTTGGCAACCGGTCGAGCTGGACCCGCCTGATCGATCGGGCAGCGGCGTTCGGCCAGTCGGGGACCGTGCTCGTCCTCACCGGCACGGGCCTGCAAGCGGCGACCTTCGAGGAAGTTCCGCCCGCGCACCTCTTGCATTCGGTCGCCGCCCTGAAGCGCACGCGGCAGGAGTATATTGCGCGGATGATCGCCGCCGAGGCGCTCGCGCGGACGTGAACCTCGACGATCGCGCGCTGGTCGATCGTTTCCTCGACATGATGGCGGCCGAGGCGGGCGCGTCGCGAAACACGCTTACCGCCTATCGCACCGACCTCGAGCGGACGGCCGAGGCGCTCGGCGGAAGTCTGGGTGAGGTCGACAGCGACGCGCTGTCGACCCTCGGCGGGAAATGGAGCGACCTTGCTCCATCGACCGTCGCCCGGCGCTCGGCGGCGCTGCGCCGCTTCTTTGGATTCCTCGTCGACGAGGGTATCCGCAAGGACGACCCCTCCGCCGCTCTGCCCAAGCCTGCATTCGAGCGGCCGCTGCCGAAAATACTCGATTCCAACGATATCTCCGCATTGTTCGAGGCGGCGGAAGCCCGCGCTGCGAGCGACGAGCCTTTGGCCTTGCGGAACCTCGCCTTGCTCGAACTGCTCTACGGGTCCGGCCTCCGGGCGACCGAGCTGGTCAGCCTTCCGCGAGGCTCGCTTCGCGTAGGCCAGCCCTTCCTGATCCTTCGCGGCAAGGGCTCGAAGGAGCGGCTGGTTCCGATCTCCGCGCGCGCCGAGCAGGCGGTGGTCCGCTGGCGGGAGGAGGTGCCGGGCTCGTCGCTTTGGCTGTTCCCGAGCGGCAAGACCCACCTTAGCCGGATCCGGCTCTACCAGATCGTCCGGGCGATGGCGGCGGACGCGGGCATTCCGCCCGAGCGGATCAGTCCGCATGTGCTTCGGCACGCCTTCGCGACGCACCTTCTGTCGGGCGGAGCGGACCTGCGCGTCGTCCAGTCGCTGCTTGGGCATGCCGACATCGCGACGACGCAGATCTACACCCATGTCGACAGCGCAAGGCTGATCGAGCTGGTCAACACGCGGCACCCGCTGGCTGACCGTCGTTGACGTAAGGGACCCTCCACCGTACCCGAGCGCCCAATGCAGACGTACCTCGATTTCGAGAAGCCGATCGCCGAGCTTGAGACCCGCGTGTCCGAGCTTCGCGAGACGGCGAGCTCCGGCGATCTCGACCTCGACGCGGAAATCGACAAGCTCGAGGCGAAGTCGGCCAAGCTCCTCCGCGAAACCTATGCCAAGCTGACCCCGTGGCAGAAGGCGCAGGTCGCGCGCCATCCGGAGCGCCCGCATTTCAAGGATTATATCGCCGGGCTGGCCGACGATTTCATGCCTTTGGCCGGGGATCGGTCGTTCGCCGACGACCCCGCAATCCTCGGCGGGCTGGCTCGGATCGAAGGGCATCGCGTGATGCTGATCGGCCATGAGAAGGGCGACGACACGGCGTCGCGGCTCAAGCACAATTTCGGGATGGCGAAGCCGGAGGGATACCGCAAGGCGATCCGCCTGATGCGGCTTGCCGGCCGTTTCGGTTTGCCGGTGCTCAGCCTGGTTGACACTCCGGGAGCCTTCCCGGGGGTCCAGGCCGAGGAGCGCGGGCAGGCGGAGGCCATCGCCAGGTCGACCGAGGAATGCCTCTCGCTCAAGGTCCCCGTCATCTCCGTGATTGTCGGCGAGGGCGGGAGCGGCGGCGCGGTTGCGATCGCCGCGGCCAACCGCGTGTTGATGTTCGAGCATGCGGTATACTCGGTCATCTCGCCGGAAGGCTGCGCCTCGATCCTGTGGCGCACCGCCGACAAGGCCGCCGACGCCGCCGAGGCGATGAAGATCACCGCCCAGGACCTACTCTCGCTCGGCGTGGTTGATCGGATCGTGTCCGAGCCGGTCGGCGGTGCCCATCGCGATCCTCAGGGCGCGATCAAGGGCCTCAAGGAAGCGATCCTCGAGGAGCTTTCCGGCTGCTCGGCGCTCGGCGGCGAGGAATTGCTGAAGCAGCGCCGCGCCAAATATCTCGCGATCGCCTGACAGGAACCCTCGCCAGTCATCTCTCGTTCAAAACGCATCGGGTCAGTACGTCCCCGTAGCGAAACAGAGAGAGATCATGCGTAAAGCGTTCCTTCTCCTTGGCAGTGCGGCCTTAGTGGCCGGCTCGGCCGCTTCGACCGCCCAGTCGCAAGGCCGCGGGCTCAATCCACGCTATGTGCAGGAAGCGCAGCAGGACCATCCGAAGATGGTCGAGGAATTCGGTGGAGCCGAGACTGGACAACGCGCCACGTATGTCGATTCCGTCGGCCGCCGCGTCGCCGCTTATTCCGGAGTGTCTCCGCAGGCCTATCGCTTCACGGTCCTCAATTCGGCGGTCGAGAACGCCTTCGCCGTCCCCGGCGGTTACGTCTACATCACCCGCCAGCTGCTGGGCCTGATGGACAATGAGTCCGAGCTCGCCTTCGCGCTTGGCCACGAGGTCGGGCATGTCGCCGGCAATCATGCCCAGGCCCGACAGTCCTACGCACAGCGCAACACGATCCTCGGTGTCCTCGGAGCGGTCCTCGGAAGCGTCGTCGGTGGCAACGTGTTCGGCGACATGCTTTCGCGGGGCGCCATGCAGGCGGCGCAGATGCGGACCCTGAGCTTCTCGCGCGACCAGGAGTATCAGGCCGACAATCTCGGCATGCGTTACCTCGTCTCGGCCGGTTACGACCCGGCCGGCGCCGCGGGAGTCCTTGCGGCGATCACCCGCGCATCGGCGCTCGAGGCCCGGATCCAGGGCCGAGACAGCCGCCAGACGCCGGAATGGGCCAGCACGCACCCGCTCAGCGAGAACCGGGTGCAGCGCGCGGTTATGGCGGCCCGCTCGACCGGCCGCTTCAACATGGGGCTGCGCAACCGCGACCAGTTCCTGAACCAGCTCGAAGGCCTCTACGTCGACGACGACCCGGCGCAGGGCATAATCGATGGGCGCACGTTCACGCACCCCGACCTCAGGATCTTCTTCGCGGTTCCGCAGGGCTATCTTATGCAGAACGGCACGACGGAAGTGTCGATCAGCGGCAGCGCCGGGAAGGCGCAGTTCAGCGGCGGGCGCTACAACGGCAGCCTCGAGAATTACATCGGTCTTGTGCTTCAGCAGCTTTCGGGCGGGCAGGTGCGGCTCTCGGTCCCGCCGCCGCAGCGGACGACGATCAACGGGATCCCTGCCGCCTATACGACGGCGCGGGCGAACACCTCTTCAGGCGCAGTTGACGTCAGTG
>DASUVP010000102.1:0-2116 GCA_036378895.1 Sphingomicrobium sp. | reverse complement strand
CGCCGCCCGTCGATCTGACGCTCGGGACCGGGATCGTTGGCCGGAGACCCGGGAAGGCGATCGCTGAACTCCGACCAGTCATGGTCGCGGCGCGATTGCTGCGCCTCGGACCGGCGCCGGTCGATCATCAGGTTGGTGGCGGCGCGAAACAGATAATTGCGGGGCGACGCTATCGGACCAGTAGCTCCGGCGGCCGCCTTCATCCACAGCTCCTGCAGCAGGTCCTCGGCCGCGTCCCCGGCACCGTGCGCACGGAGATAGCGCAAGAGCTGCTCGCGGTTGGCCTCGAAGACCCTCTGCAATCCGTCCTGTTTCAGCATTGCCCGGCCCGGGCGCGTCTATAGCCGGAGAATGGCCAGCTCAAACCCTCCACGCCGGGACCGTCGACCGACGGTCTCGCCTAGTCTGCCAAGCGATTGATTTTGTTGAAATGGTGACCCCTACGGGACTCGAACCCGTGTTTTCGCCGTGAGAGGGCGACGTCCTAGACCGCTAGACGAAGGGGCCTTCCCTGAAGGCGTCGGGCATATGTGGGCTGATGCCCGATGAGTCAATCGCGGGTGGAATCTCGCTCGCTGAGGTAGCGCATCAGCTCCGCCAGCGTCGCTTCCATCTGGTCCTGCATCTGCGTCACCAGCTCATTCTCGCGCATGCCGACATGGTCGAGCGGCTTCGAATAACTGTCGGAAAAGGACTTGAGGTCTTCGCGCTCGAACACGCCCCTGGCAACGAGCTTGGCGAGGATGACCAGCAGGCCGTTGGTGTTGGCGATGGTGCCGGCGACCAGCGCCTCGTCGACCATCGAGAGTCTCTTGTCGCTATCGCTCTCGGCGTCGAGTTCGATCTCGTCTTCTTCAGTCATCGCTTCCTATCTCGGCCCGAATTTATCGGCGCACAAGGGGCTGGATCGCAGTGGCTTTTCAAGGCGGCCCATGCGGCGGCCTTCTCCGCGAACGGCCGCGTGTTCGCGGGACTCGACGAAGGCAGGTCGACCAAGGTGATCCCGTGACCCGTCCCAATGAGCTTCCGACCCGTCGCGGCGGAGGTCGACCCGTTGAACGCTATGGCTTCCAGATCCGGGAAGTCATGGATCAGGCGCTCGACCCGGTTGTGGTTGGCGAGCCTGATCGCCTGATCGAGGCTGCCGCGGCGGACGGCCGATCCGATCACGTCCCACAACCCGATGCGATGCTCGGCCAGCCTCTCCAGCCGATCCCAATAGGCAAGATCGTGCAGGTTCTCGCCGATGACCGAGCCGACCAGCCGCCAGAACTGGTTCTGCGGATGGGCGTAATATTGCGCGGCCGCGAGCGAGGCGTCTCCAGGCAGGCTGCCGAGGATAAACAGTCGGGCATTAGGCCGGGCGATCGGCGGCAGGCCGGTCTTCACCTCGTCCATCAGGACCGTCCCTGCATTGCCTTTGCCGTCCCCACCATTAAGTGCTTCTGCCCGTGCAACCCGACGAGATCCGCGTCGCCCTGTTTTCGGGCAATTACAATTACGTGCGGGACGGCGCCAACCAGGCGCTGAACCGTCTCGTCGGCTATCTGCTCCACCAAGGCGTCCAGGTTCGCGTCTATTCGCCGACGACGGACACGCCGGCCTTCGAGCCGACGGGCGATCTTGTCAGCATCTCCTCCGTGCCGATTCCAGGACGGTCCGAATATCATCTCGGACTCGGCCTAAGCTCGAAGGTGAGGAAGGACCTCGCCGCCTTCGAACCGAACATCGTCCACATCTCAGCGCCCGACATCATCGGGCATCGCGCGGTCAGCTGGGCGCGCAACCGCAAGATTTCCGTCGTAGCGTCGGTTCACACCAGGTTCGACACCTATCTCAATTACTACCACCTTCAGGCGCTCGAACCGCTCGCCCGGGGGATCATGCGCCGGATCTACCAGCGGTGCGACGCGATCCTCGCTCCGGCGGATTCGATGGCGGCCGTGCTCCATGCCCAGAGAATGAACCGCGACATCTCGATCTGGACCCGCGGAGTGGACCGCGAGCAGTTCAATCCCGGCCGCCGCGACATGGCTTGGCTGCGCAGCCTCGGGATTGAGGATGACGAGCTGGTCATCGCGTTCCTAGGCCGCATCGTCATGGAAAAGGGCCTCGA
>DASUVP010000101.1:0-2077 GCA_036378895.1 Sphingomicrobium sp. | reverse complement strand
GCTGAGCCCTGCGGCACTCCGCGCCGCGCTGAAGACGCTGGCCTGGAGCAATAACTCGGCGAGCATGACCGACACGCATAACGAGGTCGTCGAGTGGCGGTTGCCACGCCCCGTCCCCGCAAAGACTGGTACGAAACAGCCCAGCGAAACCCGGGCGTCCTGAGTCAGGCGGCCGCGGCGACCGGCGTCTTTTCCTGGCGCAGCCAGGACTGGAACATCAGGACCGCCCACAGCGCCTGCGGCGAGGACCGGCGGCCAGTCAGGTGATCCTGCCAGCGGCGACGGACGATCGCCGGCTCGAACCAGCCCTCTTCCGCCATCCGCCGCTCGTCGAGCAGGTCTTCGGCCCAACCCCTGAGCGGGCCCCTGATCCATTCCGCAACGGGCACGGCGAAGCCGGTCTTCGGACGATCGAAGAGCTCGCGGGGGACGTGGCGGTAGAGCAGTTCGCGAATGATGTGCTTGCCGACACCGTTGCGGAGCTTGAGATCGAGCGGGATGCGCGCGGCGAGCTCGGCGACGCGATGGTCGAGGAAAGGCACCCGGGTCTCCAGGCTCACGGCCATCGAGGCGCGATCAACCTTGCACAATATGTCGTCCGGCAAATAGGACGTCGCATCGCAGTACATGACCCGAAGCGCGTCGGGCGCCGGCACTCCGATCTCCAGGTCGAACGACGCTCCTGAACCGCCTGCTTCACGCACCGGCGGACGGCCCTCGACGCTCCATTCGTCGAGGAAGCTCGAATAGACGTCGTCGAAGCTGCCGGCGGACGCCAGGACCTGCGTCGCCTTCTGCATCTTCGCCCCGAAATGCGGCTGCGCCTGGCCCGGCAGGATCTCGCGGGCCGCGTTCCAGAAGCTCGAAGGGATCCGGCCCAGCGTCGCCCCGGCCGCCGACCGGAGCGGCCGCGGGAGCCTGCTCGCTTGCCGCCACAGGTTCGGTGCAGCAAAATGCCTGACATATCCGCCGAAAAGCTCGTCCCCGCCGTCTCCGGTCAGCGCGACCTTGACCTGCTGACGGGCGAAGCGGCTGACCAGAAAGGTCGGGATCTGCGACGAATCCGCGAATGGCTCGTCGTAGATGGCCGGAAGCGAGGAAATGGCGTCCATGGCCTCACGCACCGTCACATAATATTCGTGGTGGGCAGTCCCGAGCCGCTCCGCGACGGCCTTCGCATGGCCGGCCTCGTCGTATCCCGCCTCCTCGAAGCCGATCGTGAAGGTCCGGACGGACCCCGGTGCGTGCCGCTGATAGAGCGCGACGATCGTCGAGCTATCGATGCCGCCCGACAGGAAAGCGCCGACCGGCACGTCCGCGATAGACTGGTCTTTGATGGCCGCGACGAGTCCCTGCTCCAGGGCTTCTTGGGATTCTCGCTCGCTTGATATTGGATCAGCAAGGCCTCGGCGAACGATGTCGCGGTAGGACCAGTATCGGGTTAGCCGCAGACCCTTGCCGCTCTCCCCTTCCTCCAGCGGCTCTTCGCGCGGAACGCCGCACGCCTCGCGGGTGACCCAAAGCAGGCAGCCTGGCGGCAGCTTGAAGATCCGTTCGAAGATGGACAGCGGCGCCGGGACGTAGGCGCGCGATGCGAACCTAGCGAGCGCGCGCCGGCTGACCGGATTGTCGAAACCGGGATGGACCCGAAGCGCCTTGAGCTCGGACCCGAAGAGGAAATCCTTGCCCGCCCAGCCGTAATAGAGCGGCTTTTCCCCGAACCTGTCGCGGGCGAGCGTCAGCGTCCGGGTCGAAGCGTCCCATAGCGCAAGCGCGAACATGCCGACGGCCTTCGACAGCGCGCCTTCCAGACCCCACGCTCCGATCGCCGCCAGCAGGACTTCCGTGTCGGAATGACCGGTCCAGCCGCCTTCGGGGACCGCTCCGGCTGCTTCGATCTCCGCCCGCAGCGAGCGATGATTGTAGATCTCGCCATTGTAGTTGAGGACGTACCGACCGTCGGGAGACAGCATCGGCTGGTGACCCGAGGCCGAGAGGTCGATGATGGACAGGCGGCGGTGCGCGAAACCGATGCCGCAATCGCGGTCGACCCACACCCCCTCGTCGTCCGGTCCAC
>DASUVP010000100.1:0-3949 GCA_036378895.1 Sphingomicrobium sp. | reverse complement strand
GGCCGCCTCGTTGCGCAGGTCCTGCGGGCCTTCGGACAGTGCGACGACGAGCTCGTGCATCCCCGGATTGTGGCCGACGATCATCAGCCGGTCGGCATCGGCGGGGGCGCCCCTGACGAGGTCGAGCAAAGTCTCCGTCTCCGCAAGATAGATGCTGCGCGTCTCGACGGCCTCGAACTTTCCCCCGTAACCCTCCTCCAACCTCGCCAGGGTTTCGGTCGTGCGCGCGGCAGGGCTCACGAGCACCAGATCGGGCGCTAGTTCGCGCTCCCGCATCTCGCGGCCCATCGCCTTCGCCGCTTTCCAGCCCCGGCCGTTCAACGGCCGGTCGAAATCGCGGAGGGAGGAATCGCCCCAGTCCGACTTTGCATGCCTCAGAACGTAGAGCGTTCGCACTCCACCGCCTCCGGGTTGGTCACCGGAGACACAGTGCCAGCAGCAGCGACATGCGCAATAGCCTCGTCGAGCGGCACGCGTCGAATCGGCACCCCGGCCGGGAAAGCCGACAGCAGCCGCGACGGCATGGCCGCGGATAATATGACGAACGTGCCGCGATCGCCCTCGCGCCGGATCAGCCGCCCGAACGCCTGCGCCAGCCGCGCGCGAACCACTGCGTCGTCATAGGCGCTTCCGCCGCCCGCCATCCGCCGCGCCGCATGGAGCACCGTCGGCCTCGGCCAGGGCACCCGCTCCATCACGACCAGCCGGAGCGATTCCCCGGGCACGTCGACGCCATCGCGAAGCGCGTCCGTGCCGAGCAGCGACGTCCTCGGATCGTCGCGGAAGATGTCGACCAAGGTGCCCGGATCGATCGGGTCGACATGCTGCGCGAGAAGCGGAAGCCCGGCGCGCGCCAGCCGGTCGGCGATGCGCGCATGGACGCCTTTCAGCCGCTGGATCGCCGTGAACAGGCCGAGGGTCCCGCCGCCTGCAGCTTCGATCAGCCGCGCATATGCGCCCGCGAGCCCGGCGAGGTCGCCCTGCTTCACGTCGGTGACGATCAGCACGTCGGAGCAGGTCGCATAATCGAAGGGGCTGTCGGCCGCGAACCGCCCGACATTGCAGTCGAGATGTGCAGCACCGGTCCGTGCTTCGGCGCGCTCCCAAGCAGCCTCCCCCTGGCCGTCCCCGCCGCGAAGCGTCGCGGAGGTGACGAGGACGCCATGCGCCTGGCGCAGCACCGCGCCCGCGAGCGGCTTGGTCGGGTCGAGCCAGTGGCGGTGGATCGCGACGTCAAACTCGCGTCCTTCGACCCGGTCGATCGCCAGCCAGTCGACGAATTCGGGATCGGCCGCGCCGCCGACCCGGGCAAGCAACGCAATCCACGCCAGCAGCACCTCGCGCCGCCAGGCGAGGCCGTTGATCGCACCTTCGACCCTCGCCCGGGCCTGCGAATCGAGCCAGTCCGGCGCATCTTCGAGTACCGCCTCCAGCCGCCGGCTCAGCGACGCGAGCGGCTTCTGCAGCGCCTCCAATGTTTCGAGCGCTTTGGCCGCAGCGGCAACCAACGCCCCGTCCGGCTCCGCAAGCTCGGTCTCCAGCCCGTAGCCCGCGTCCTGCGCCTTCGCCCGTGCGTAGACCGTGCCGCGCACCTCGCCGAGCAACGCTTCGACCGGACCGAACGGAGAGCCTTCGACGATGCGCTGCAACCACCCGTCGGACGGCAAAGCCTTGGCCGCGTCGATTGCCGCTTCCAGCGCCTGCCCGCCCTCCTCGTCGTAGGAGGCGACGTCCATCAGCCGGGCCGAGAGCCCCCGGCGGCGCCCGCGCGAGCGGCCCTCGGGCCCGACGATCCAGCGCCGCATCTCGATCGCGTCCTGCCCGCCAAACGTCACCGCGAAGGTCGAATCCGCCGCATCGAACAGATGATGGCCCTCGTCGAATACGATTCGCTGCGGCGAATCCTCGCGCGCGCGGGCGGCGTTGATCATCACGAGCGCATGGTTGGCGATGACGATGTCCGCCTCGCGCCCGGCCCGCTCCGCCCGCTCGATGAAGCAGCGGCGGTAATGCGGGCAGCCGGCATAGACGCATTCGCCCCGCCGGTCGGTCAGCGCCGTCGCGCCCGCTCTCCGGAACAGGCTCGGCAGCCAGCCAGGCAAATCGCCGCCGACCATGTCGCCGTCCTTCGAATAGGCCGCCCAGCGCCCGACCAGTTGAGCGAGGATCGCCGCGCGCCCCGCGAACGCGCCCTGCAGCGCATCTTCCAGGTTGAGCAGGCACAGATAATTCTCGCGGCCCTTGCGGACGACGATCCGCCGCGCCCGCTCTTCCGCGTCCGGAATCAGCCGTGGACCCTCCGCGTCGAGCTGCCGTTGCAGCGCCTTGGTGAAGGTCGAAACCCATACCGTCCCGCCCGACGCCTCCGACCAGAGCGAAGCTGGCGACAGGTAAGCGAGAGTCTTGCCAATGCCGGTGCCCGCTTCGGCAAGCAGCATGTTCGGCGCATCCCTGGTTCGGCGCGGGGCGAAGATCTGAGTCGCTTCCTCGGCCATTGCCGCCTGCCCCGCACGCGGCTCGGAACGCGCGCCCGTCAGCTGGCGCAGCCGGTCACGCGCCGCGGCCGGATCGACCATGACCGTGCGCGGTGGTGCGCGGTCGGCGGCTTCTTCCCACTGTTTGAGCCGCGAAAAGAGCATGCGCTCGCCGCGCTCGGGCCGCTCGAGCCGGGAAGCGATCAGCGGAGCCCAGCCCCAGCCCATGCGCGCCAGCGACTGGCTCGACGTCCAAGCTCCCTCGCGCTCCTTCCAGTCCGGCCTTTCCAGCGTGTCGAGCAGGGCGCCGGCGATCGCGCGCAGCGATTCCGCAGCCTCGGCCTCGCCCGCCGGCGGCTCCAGCTCGACCGCGCGGCACATCCCCGCGACCGTCGGCACCGCGAAACGCGCCGGATGGACGAAGGCGAACAGCTCCAGCAGATCGAGGCCCGACAGATCGGGATAGCCCAATCGCTGCCCGACCAGAGGTGCGTTCAGGATGATGTGCGGAGTCTCCGCCGCCCGCGCGATCGCCTCCCCCCGGCTCGCCTCGCGCGATTCCTCGCCGCGTCCGGCGACCCAGATACCGGCGTGGGTTGCGTGAAGCGCGGGGAGCGGAAGCGGCGTCATCTCGCACGACTATAAGCGACGCGAACGAAAGTGGAACGGGCTGTTCAGCGCGAAAGGACGTGCGCGAGCAACGCCTTGACCCTCGCGACAAGCTCCGGCGTGCTCCGCACCGGCCGCTAGCGGCTGGCGCCGTCGAACGGCGTGATCTTAAGCGAGTCGATGTCGAGATCGGGAACGCAGCGCACATTGATCATCGCACCAGGGCCGCTTGGTCCCGGACCTTCCGCGAACGGCTGGGCGCCGCAGGTTTGGCAAAAGCGGTGCGCGATCACATGCTTGTTGAAGCGGTACTCGCCGAGCGCATTCTCACCGGTGACCGTGACCTTGTCGCGCGGGACGAATGTCAGCAGGAATCCTTTCCGGCGACAGTGGCTGCAATTGCAGGAAATCACTTCGACCGGCGGGTCCGCATCGACATCGACCTTGACCGCTCCGCAGTGACATGAGGCCTGGTAACTCATCGCCATCCTTTCCCGTCCGTGGATCACAGGCTAACGCCCGCCGGAAATGAACGACACTGACCTCCGCTCCTACGCAATGCAATCCAAGGCCTGGCCCTACGAAGAGGCGCGCAAGCTGCTGAAGCGCTGGCCGGACGGAAAGCCGAACGGCGAGCCGATGATCTTCGAGACCGGCTACGGGCCGTCGGGTCTGCCGCACATCGGCACGTTCAACGAGGTGCTGCGAACGACCTTCGTCCGCCAGGCCTATGAGGAGCTGACTGGCGGCGCGCCGACGCGGCTGATCGCCTTCAGCGATGACATGGACGGGCTGCGCAAGGTGCCGGACAATGTGCCGGAGCAGGAGATGCTTAGCGCACATCTCGGCAAGCCGCTGACGCAAAT
>DASUVP010000099.1:0-2733 GCA_036378895.1 Sphingomicrobium sp. | reverse complement strand
TAAGGGCAGGATTTCTTACACCTCCGCAACGAAAGTCGCCAGAAGCTCACCAACGCAGCAGCGGCCGCGAGAGCAAGGCGCCGGCTGCAGCGGGGATCAACATCGCAGGAGTATAGGCGGCGAGCAGGAATGCGGCCGACGTCTCATGGCAAAAGAAGGTGAAAGCCACCGCTCCCGCCGCCCCAGCGCCGAGGCCGACGAGAAAGCCCGACAAGGCAAGGTGCGTGGGCGCAAGCTGGCGATAGGCCCAGAAGATCGCAACGAGGACCGGGACGCTCGCGAGCGCCACCGAAAGGATGCAGTTTGCGTACGTCGTCCCGAGGAACAGACCCTGCCATGCCGAACGGTCGGTCGACGCAAGCTCGATCATCGCAACGCCGGAAATGACCGCGATCGGAAGCAGGATGATCGCGACGGGCCTGGTCAACTTTCGTCCGGGCTGACCAGCGGCAAACGCCGCGGCGACCGAAAGGGCCGTCAACGCAAGCGCGTAGCCGAACTTCACGGCGAAGGGCGCAGCGCCGGTGTGTTCGACCATAGTCAGCGGTGACCCCAGCACGACGACGAGGGCGGCCAGAGCGACCAGCCAGCCCATCGCCAATGCGAACGCCAGCCGAAGCCGCGGGCGCGCGGGCGGCTCGCGGTCCAAGGCCAGTTGCTCGATCAGCTGATCCGTCCTCATTGCCTGCTACCCTTGATCGCCGCGGCGAGACGGCTCAGCCCGCGGTGCACATTCACTTTTATTGCCGGTTCGCTCTGGCTGCTCGACAACGAGGCCTCGCGAACCGACAGCCCTTCGAGCTTGGTCATGCGGATAGCCTCGGCCTGATTTGGCGACAGCCGCGCAAGCAGGCTCGCGACATCAATCTCGGCCAGGATCGCATCCACCGAATGACCATCCGCCGGTTCCAGCGCATCGTCCGCCGGAAGTGAAGCCTGGCGGTACTCGCGGCGCAGGAAATCCAGCAGGCGGTATCGGGCGATGCCGTGAAGCCAGGCCGTGAACGGCAGGCTAGCGTCGTAGCTGGCGCGCTTGCGATGGATTGCCATCAATGTTTCCTGGACCAGATCCTCCGCATCCGGCTCGCGGCCCGACAGCCGCCGCCTGAAATAGGTTCGAAGCCGGTCGGCGCACAGGCGCAGCAGCGCCTGGTAGGCCCTGTCGTGCCCACCTCTCCCGGCGATCATTAGCGCCCTCAGCTTGGCTTCGTCGATTTCCACGGTTCTGAAGCCTCATTCGAGCGTCGCCCGCGAAAGGTTACATGGCGACCGGCGGTCCAGCAGTTCTTCGGCACTGTAACCGATCCTATCGCGGGAGCGAATTTCCCGACGTGGCCGGGCGCCGGTCACGCTCATCAGTCGATTGCATCGAGGCAATGACCAATCGGCATTTCAAGTAGGCCGGCACTGCCGCGACAATGATCAGCGCTCGATGAGCCCCAAAAGCTGAGGAGAGAATGATGATCAAGGTACGCAATCTCGCGATTGCCGGCGCAGCCGCCGCGTTCGTTTCGGCGGGCGCGCTCGCGGAGCCCGTCAAGCCGCAGCCGACCAAGGAGAAATGCTACGGCGTTTCGCTCGCCGGCAAGAACGACTGCGCCGCTGGTGCAGGCACTACCTGCGCCGGAACGTCCAAGCGAAATTACCAGGGCAACGCCTGGAAATATGTCGCTAAGGGCACCTGCGCGAAGATCAAGACGCCCAAGGGCACCGGCTCCTTGAAGCCGATCGCACGCTAATCCCATGACCCCCACCGCCGGCCTTGGCTTCAAGCCGCAGCATTTCAGCGAGGCGCTGGCTTCGCCGGCGGTGGGGCTTTGGTTCGAAGTCCATGCCGAGAATTACATGGTCGAGGGCGGCCCGCGCCTGGCGATGCTGGAGCAGCTTCGCCGCGATCGCCCGCTTTCCCTGCACGGCGTCGGACTGTCGCTCGGGAGTGCCTCCGAACCGGACCGCGACCATCTCGCCTCGCTGAAGCGCCTGGTCGACCGGTTCGAGCCTCAGCTCGTGTCGGAGCATCTCGCCTGGTCGCGCTTTGACGGGCGAAGCTTTCCCGACCTTCTGCCGGTGCCGCGTACGAACGAGTCCCTGACCCGCCTTAGCGCGAATGTCGCGAGAGTGCAGGATGCTCTGGGGCGCGAGATCCTGGTCGAGAATCCGACCCACTACCTTCCGCTCGACCAGCATCGCTGGAGTGAAACGAGCTTCCTGCGCGAGCTCGCTCGCCGGACCGGCTGCAAGCTGCTGATCGACGTCAACAATGTCGCGGTCGGCGCGAACAATGTCGGCTTCGACGCTGCCGGCTGGCTTTCCGAGATTCCGGCCAAGCTGGTCGGCGAGATTCACCTCGCGGGGCACAGCCTCGATGCCGACGGACGGCTGCTGATCGACAGCCATGATGAGCCCGTCAGCGAGCTTGTCTGGAGCCTTTATGAAGCGCTGATCGCCCGTATCGGCCCGCGCCCAACTCTCATCGAGCGTGACGGCAATGTCCCACCCTTCGCGGAGTTGATTGCCGAGCGCGATCGCGCGCAGGCCATCCTCGATAGCGAGATGTGCCTTGCAGCCTGACCTCGCCTGCTTCCAACGCCGGTTCGCCCGGGCGATCGACGGCCCCGTCACCGGAGCCATGGCGGTGTATCGCAACACGATCATTCACGGCGCCGTCGAAGCCTTGCGCTCGAACTATCCGGTCGTTGCCCAGATCGTAGGCGACGAAATGTTCGAAGGGAT
>DASUVP010000098.1:0-3385 GCA_036378895.1 Sphingomicrobium sp. | reverse complement strand
CGCAGGCCGGTGGGACGATGAACAACAAGATCGTCCAGTTACTCTACCAGACCTATGTCCGCCGCGGCTTCGCGACGCTGCGGTTCAATTTTCGCGGCGTCGGCAAGAGCCAGGGCGTGTTCGACAACGGCATCGGTGAGCTCAGCGACGCCGCCTCGGCGCTCGACTGGGTGCAGCAGATCCATCCCGAAGCGGAAACGACCTGGGTCGCCGGAGTAAGCTTTGGCGCCTGGATCGGGATGCAGCTCCTGATGCGCCGTCCC
The DNA here is from genome assembly GCA_036378895.1 of Sphingomicrobium sp. GTDB lineage: Bacteria > Pseudomonadota > Alphaproteobacteria > Sphingomonadales > Sphingomonadaceae > Sphingomicrobium. The sequence continues at coordinate 3,122 of DASUVP010000098.1, read as the reverse complement.
GAGATCAGGGGCTTCATCTCGATCGCCCCGCCCGCGAACATGTACGACTTCAGCTTCCTCGCTCCCTGCCCCTCATCGGGCATCATCATCCAGGGCGAGGGCGACGAAGTCGTGACGCCAAGCGCGGTGCAGAAGCTCGTCGACAAGCTTCGAACACAGCGGCACATCACGATTCATCATGACGTCATCCCGGGCGCGAACCATTTCTTCGCGAACGAGCTCGATCTTCTGATGAAGAGCGTCGACGATTATCTCGACATGCGGCTGGCGACGGACAAGCCGGCCCCGGCGATCACCAAGCGCTAGTCTCAGATCGTCCAGATCAGGACGTTCATCACCAGCACGGCTGCGGCACCGATCATCAGGAAGCCGGGGCCCCGGTCCTCCCTTCGCCGCGCCATCTTGATGCCCCCGAAGACGAGCAGGAAGGCGGCGATCATCGTGATGGCCATCAATGCCGCACCCAGACCCTGCAAAATATCCCTCCCGTTTCACCAAGGCTTAACCGGTGGCGGCATAGTCTGGCCGGCATGCGGATCAAAGAGCAGCAGGAGCGTCTCGAAGAGGCGTTCGACCGGATCGAGGAAACGATCCTTCCCTGCATCGCAATGATGCTGGAGACGCTGCTAGAAGCCTCCGAAGGCGTTGCGAAGTCCGACCCGAAGGTTCTCGCGGCCGAGCTTCAGACGCTTGCCGCAGAGCTCGAGGAACTGACCCGTGCGGTGGAGCGCAGCAGCCCGATGCATCTCGAGCCGGGCGAGTACAAGACCGCCGCCGCCTAGACCCTCTCGTTGACGATCCGGGCATGCAGCGCCGGATCGACATTGCCTCCCGACAGCACGACGACCGTACCGTCCCCGGGCTCGGCCTGTCCCGACAGAAGTGCCGCAAGCGCGATCGCCCCGCCCGGTTCGACGACAAGCTGGTGCTTGTCCCAGGCCCACCGCACGGCATTGCGAACGCTGTCTTCGCTGGCTGAGAGCGCCTTGGCGCCCCTCTCACGCAGAATTTCGAAAGTGATGGGAGACACTCGAGGTGTCTGGAGAGCGTCGCACAGCGTCGGCGGAGCGTCCGCGCTGACCGGCACGATCTCTCCGTCCCGAAGCGAGCGCAGCATGTCGTCCCAGCCCTCGGGCTCGACGATGACGATCTCGGCCTCCGGGCAAGCCAGAGCAATGCCCGACGCCAGCCCTCCGCCGCCACAGGGAACGATGATCCGTTTCGGTGCCTCAGGCATCTGCTCGAGGATTTCGAGTCCGACGGTTCCCTGACCGGCCACGATGTGGACATCATCGAAGCTCGGGACGACCGTCGCCCCCCTTTCCTCGGAAATGCGCGCTGCGATGGCCTCGCGGCTCTCGCGATAGCGGTCATAGAAGATGATCTCCGAGCCCTCGGATCGAGTCCCGTCGACCTTCACCGCCGGCGCGTCGCTCGGCATCACGATGATGGCGCGAATCCCGAGGCGTTTCGCTGCGATCGCGACGCCGCGCGCGTGATTGCCCGAAGAAAAAGCGACCACTCCGCGCGCCCGCTCTTCATTCGAAAGCTGGAGCAGGCGATTGCTCGCGCCCCTCAGCTTGAAGGCCCCGCCAGTCTGTAAGCACTCGCATTTGAGCCAGATTTTCCGGCCGGCGACCTCGGATTCGATGAGCGGTGTGCGTTCGACCGATGCCGCAATCCGTGACCCGGCATCGACGACGTCGTTTCTTGTGACACTTACGATGGCTCAACTCCCTGATTTTCCTAGCGTTTCGATCAACCGTTGCACATCGGCGACAAAAGTTCCCTGTCACGCCTTAAGAGTTCTGAAAAATCTTTACTTGAGGGTACCCGGTACATATATCGCGCGTCCGCTGCCCCATGGGACTTCCAACCGCAAGGCAGCTCTTTGTTGTCGAACTACCAGTTGGAGGTCCCTTGAGTTGCACAAGCACCATAGCGCGCTGGGGCTAGCTGCCACCCCTCTCGGCAACCCGGTTGCCGACATCGCAATGAGCCGTCCGGCCCAGCCGGTCACGCTTCTCCGTCCGCATGCTGCGCGCCGCGCGGCCCGCTTCTTCGTGGACAAGTTCCCGGGGCGGTCGCTCTACGCGGTGAAGGCGAATCCGTCGCCCGACCTGCTGCGCATTCTGTGGGACGACGGCGTCACGCACTACGACGTCGCGTCGATCGGCGAGGTTCGACTCGTTCACGAGACGCTGCCGGAGGCGGTGCTGTGCTTCATGCACCCGGTGAAGGCCGAGGAGGCCATTGCGGAGGCTTATTTCGAGCATGGCGTAAAGACCTTCAGCCTCGACACGCTCGAGGAGCTGGAGAAGGTCGTCCGCGCGACGTCGAAGGACGGTGTCACGGCAACCGACCTGAACCTGCTCGTCCGCCTCCAGGTCAATAATGAGCACGCCAAGCTCAGCCTCGGCGCAAAGTTCGGCGCGCAGGCGGAAGACGTGAAGGCGTTGCTGTTCGCGGCTCGCCAGGCCTCCGACGCTCTCGGCATCTGCTTCCATGTCGGCAGCCAGGCCATGTCGCCTGCGGCCTATGCGGAAGCGATGGGCCGCGTCCGCGACGCGATCGTCGAAGCGGCTGTCACGGTCGACATCGTCGACGTTGGCGGCGGGTTCCCGTCAACCTATCCGGGCATGGAGCCGCCGCCGCTGGAGGCTTATTTCGAGGTCATCCATTCGGCCTTCGAAGCGCTTCCGATCAGCTATTCGGCCGAGCTCTGGTGCGAGCCGGGCCGTGCCCTGTGCGCGGAATATGCGAGCTTGCTCGTGCGTGTCGAAAAGCGCCGGGCGAGCGAACTGTACATCAACGACGGCGCCTATGGCGCTCTCTTCGATGCGGCACACATTGGCTGGCGTTATCCGGTGCGTCTTGTCCGCGAGAGCGGTTCGAACGTCCGTCCGATGGACTTCAGCTTCTACGGGCCGACCTGCGACGACCTCGACCACATGGCCGGGCCTTTCGCACTCCCGGGCGACGTCACTGCGGGCGACTATATCGAGATCGGCATGCTAGGCGCCTACGGCTGCGCCATGCGCACGCAGTTCAACGGTTTCGGAGCCGAGCGCACCGAGATCGTCGAGGACGAGCCAATGGCCACGCTCTACGGCGGTAGGGTC
>DASUVP010000097.1:0-4693 GCA_036378895.1 Sphingomicrobium sp. | reverse complement strand
CTCGGCGTCCGAGGGTCCCGTGGCGGCGAGCGCCGGGCCGGCGAGGAGCGAGACAGCGGCGACGAGGGCGAATTGGCGAGTCAATCGAGTCAATCGAGCCTCCTTGTTTGGTCTTTTCTCCTCATTGGATGCCGCCGTTTGATGAGGGTTCCCGAGGCCGCTAGAGCGTCAGCATGAGTCCGCGTCTCCTCCCCCTGATCGCCGCCGCCTTCTTCCTCGCCACCCCCGCCGCCGCGGAGCTTTCGAGAGCCGAGCAAGCCATGATCCGCACCGTGGACGCCGAGCAGGAGCGCACCGTCTCGATGCTCGAGACCTGGGTGAACCAGAACAGCGGGAGCCTGAACTCGCCGGGGGTCGAGGCGATCGGGCGGATGCTTCGGTCCGAGCTCGAGCCGCTCGGCTTCAAGGTCGAATGGATCGACATGAAGCGCGCCGGCCGGGCCGGTCACATCGTCGCCCGGCACAAGGGCAATGGCCGCGGAAAGCGCATGCTCCTCATCGGTCACCTCGACACGGTGTTCGAGCCCGACCACGCCTTCCAGCGTTGGGAGCGCAAGGGCGACCGTGGCTTTGGCCCCGGGTCCGGCGACGACAAGGGCGGAATGGCGGTGATGATCGCCGCGCTTCGCGCGATGAAGGCGGCAGGGACGCTCAAGGCGGCCGACATGACCGTCGTCCTCACCGGCGACGAGGAGGATGCGGGCGATCCGATCGAAGTCACTCGCGGGCCGCTGATCGAGGCGGGCAAATGGGCCGACGCCGCGCTCGACTTCGAGGGACTCGCGAAGAAGGACGGCAAGGACATGGGGTCGATCGCCCGCCGAAGCTCCGATAGCTGGACCCTGATCGTCAGCGGCAGGAGCGGCCATTCGAGCGGCGTCATGTACCCGGACTATGGTGCCAATTACGAGCTGGCGCGGATCGTCGACGCCTTCCGCCGCGAGCTCCCCGAGGACAAGTTGACCTTCAATGTCGGGATGATTGGCGGCGGAGCGACGGCGGAGATGGACGGCGGCCGGATCCGCCTCAACGCCACCGGCAAGACCAACATCATCGCCGCCACCGCGGTGGCCCGCGGCGACCTTCGCGCTCTGTCGCGGGAGCAGATCGATCGCGTGAAGGCGAAGATGCGGGCGATCGTCGACAAGTCGCTGCCAGGGACGACCGCGCAGATCAGCTTCGAACGCGGCGGCTATCCGCCAATGGCGCCCACCGAGGGCAACCGTGCCCTGCTCGCCCGCCTCAACCGGGTGAATACCGACATGGGGCTGGAGCAGATGGGCGAGCTCGACCCGATGGACCGCGGCGCCGGCGACATCAGCTTCGTTGCCGAGGGCGTAGACGGTCTCGTCGGCCTAGGCCCCGCCGGAGCGGGCAGCCACGCGCCGGGCGAATATGTCGACATCCCCTCGATCGCTCGCCAGGCGAAGCGCGCCGCGATCCTGATGGGCCGGCTGGCGAAAGAACGGCGCTAGCTGGCTGGCCGTCCTATTGCGTCAAGCCTCTTTCTGACTTGCCGGTAAGACGGCGAGATGGCGTGCAACAGCCGGTCGTGCAACCTGGCGACGATGGAGAACGCCGCGGACATGGGACCCTCCTCCCGTCCAATTGTTTCACCCAAGGAATGAATCTCATGCCGGGGGCGCGCGGTCAAGAAGGCGGCAACGCGGGGGTCTTGCGAAGCCGATGGCGTAATGTCCGCTTTCGACCCAAAGCGGACATTAGCCCTGCGACGTGTTACGGCCGCGATATGATACGCGGATCGGTGACCAAATTGCTCAACGTTGCGGGCACCATCATGGTCGTCGCGGTGTTAGTGGTTTGGGCCTACTCTTTCATCGTTCAGCCGCTCGTTGAGGGTAAGTGGCTTGCAGTCATGGTCTTCGTGGCGGGCTGCTTCTTCTGGGCAGCGTTGAGGGAAGTCGCGCGCCGAAGGGCAGAGAGCATCGACTACCGCCGTGACTAGGTCTTGGACGGAGTACCGGCGATGGGAGAGTAATGGCTAAAGGGGGTCGGGCGTTAGCCGGTGGTTTGGGGTGCGCTGGCCTTGTCGTCGCCGCGGCTGGTATCTGGTTGTGGAGGTTTTACGACTACATCAATGCGACTGACCCCCAGCCGCTCCTTCTAGCGCGGGCACTCATCGCAGGGGGCTGCATACTTTTCGTCGCTGCTGTTGTGCTGTGGCGCCGCCGCCCCTTTTGACCGATCAAATCAGCCGCCCGATAATGTCCGCTTTCCACCCAAACCGGACCCAAGTCTCAATGTCCGCCGTCCGACCAGGCTCGCCACTCGCGTCTGACCCAAGGTCAATTCGCGCACTGGAAGATGGATTGGCAAAGCGCCGTCGCGCGAGGATCGCCGACTAGGTCTGGGCCCATATGGTTCAGGGCATAGCCGATCGAGATTCCGGTCTCGCAGTCGGCGCAGCCTACGGACCCACCCCAGCCTCCATGGCCGAAAGCCCGCGGGGCGGGCCCGAGGCCCCCGCTGCCGTTGATCATCACTCCCATTGCCCACTGCGGATTGAAGCCAATGACGAGGTCGACGCGGTCAGCCGCAATGCGGGTCATTTGCTTGAGAGTTCGGCTTGAGAGCAGGTCACCCGAGAGTACGGCAGCGTAGATCCTGGCCACGCTCTGCGCCGAGCCATGACCGTTCATCGATGGCAACTCGGCTGAGCGCCACTCTTCAGCATTGGCACACGCCGGGTCTAGCTGCGGACTGGCAAGCGCCAGCTCCATGGCCGGATTGAGCTCGAGCGTCGAAAGATCGACAGGCTCCTCCGGCGGGAGTGTGTCGGCGACGCGGTCACCCATCTCTGCCGGCAAACCTAAGTAGAAATCAGCATCAACTCTCCCGGCCACTTCGTCGGCCAGAAACCTGCCGACACTGCGGCCGGCCACCCGCCCGACAATCTCCGCTACCATGACGCCCCAAGTGGCGGCGTGATACCCGTTGGCGCTCCCCGGCTTCCAAAGCGGGGCTTGGTTGGCCAGTCGGGCCGCGCATTTCGACTGTTCGAACAGGTCCTCGACGCTGGTTGGCTCGACGAATCCTGGGAGTCCGGCCTGATGTGACAGCATCTGGGCGATGGTGATGCTTGCCTTGTCCGCAGCGGCGAACTCTGGCCAATGGTCTGCGACTTTGTCCTCGTACTTCATCGCACCCTGATCGACGAGGACGGCAACGCAGATCGCAGCAATACCCTTGGTCGTGGACCAGAGATTAACGAGTGTATCGCGCTGCCAAGGGCGACGCCCCTCCCCATCTAGATGACCGCCCCAGAGGTCGACGACGCATTCGCCGTGGCGATAGACGGCGAGTGAGGCGCCGATATCGCGATAGGCAAACGGCCGTTCGAAATTGGCGGCGAACGCTTCGCGCACCGGCTCGAAGCCGCCGGCAACGAATCCCTCGATCACTTGGCTGTCAGCCCGAATGCATACAGCTGCTGAAACTCGTCGGCGATGCGCTCGACCATTGCCTCGTCTTCGCCATCGAACCATTTCGGAATCCAGCCAAAGGTGCCGGCGAGCGCGACGGCAGTCCCGACCAGATCGACTGGGCGGATGGTGCCGTCGGCGATTCCCGCTTCAACTGCCGCGGGGAAGGCCTGCTCGGACCGTCGAGCGAGCGAGACGACTTCCTTCCGCGCCGCGGGCTGAAGGGCATCGACGCCGGCGAGCGGAGCAAGCGGGGAAAATTCCGCGCGTGCATTCATTTCCACGAGCAAACGAAAGCCCGCGGTTGCGCGAGCGAGCCCATTGCCTTGAAAATTCTCCATGGCCTTGAGGACCCTCTCGCCTAGGGCGAAGGCTCGTCGGTAACAGCGGGCGATCAGGTCGGGCTTGTCGCTGAGGTAATGGTAGACCACACCTTTCGTAGCGCCGACCGCTGCCCCAATCTCGTCGAGCGACGTGGCGTCGATTCCCTTTCGGTTGAACAGGCGCGACGCGGCTCGAAGCAATTCCTCCGTCTTCATCGCAGCCGCCTGCTCACGGCTGAAAATGCTGCCGCGTGGAGGCCGAATTTCAGTGACGTCGATCCTGGGCAAGTCAGTAATTGAACTGGGTCGCGCAGCCATCCCATTGCGTAGCAGATCGATCGCGGCCGAGGTGCTTCGCGCGCGAAGCCCGGCATCCTCTCCAAGCCATCGTGGCGCGAGCGGGATCCAGGAGACCATTCCAAACAAGGCGTGGGCGATGATCGCGGAATCGCATGACCGGATCTCGCCGCATTGCTGGCCGGTATCGATTAGGTCGCGCAGTTGCGCCAGAAGACCCTCTACCAGCGCATCGATGGTCGCTTGCTGGTCCTCGGACAGGTATGCGACCTCGCTCAGCACAGCTTCCTCGACCCGATCCGGATCGAGACTGCGCGTGATGAAAGCCTCGATACGATCGAGGCTCGCGCCGGGCCCTTGCGACGCCACGGCGAGATCGCGCGCCAGCGCCTCGCACGATCGGCGATAGCATTGGAACACGAGGTCCTGGCGATCGTCCGCGTAATAATAGACCGCCGCTCGAGACAGGCCGAGCGCGGTTGCCACGTCCAACAGCGCCGTTTGAGAAATTCCCTTCGCGTTGAGTTGCCGCGCAGCTTCGTCGAGCAGCAGGTCTCGCCGGCTTTGCCCGGTGATTGGCTTGGGCTCCGCTTTCGCAGTCTTGCGCTCGACCTGGATCATCCATCTCCT
>DASUVP010000096.1:0-2578 GCA_036378895.1 Sphingomicrobium sp. | reverse complement strand
GGTTCCCGAGATCCTCCAGGCGGGCTTCGAAACACTGATGGAGGCGGGAGTCTCGCCTGAAGTCGCGTTTCTCGAATGTGTTGGGGAGCTTAAACTCATCGCCGAGCTGATCGAACAGCGCGGAATCGCCGGAATGCGCGAAGCGATCTCAAACACGGCGGAGCTCGGTGCCGTGCTCGGCGGGCCGCGCGTCGTCGACGATCATGTCCGGCAAAAGATGCGCGAGGTGCTCGACGAAGTCCGAAGCGGGCGCTTTGCGGAAGCTCTGCGGCAGGAGGCCGATGCGGGCTATCCGCGGCTGCAAAAGGCGCGCGCCGACGCGCGAAGCAAGCCCATCGAGCAGGTCTTCAACACGCTGAAAAACCTGAGCTAGCCGACTTCCTCGGGAACGTCGGTGATCCGGCCCCCGACCGAAGCCCGTTCGGTGTAGACCCGCTGGAGGCGCCGATGCGCGTCCGCTGCCTCCTGATCGGTGGCCGACATGGCGAGCTCTAGCTCCTCGGCGGCGCGCTGCGCGAAATAGGCACGATCGCCGCTCGCGTTGGTGTCGTCCATGGCCGGTCTCCCTCCAGGCAGTACGAACCTAACATGCCAGCCCCCGCTTGTCGCCCGTATTTGCCGCTTTTCAGCGTCGTCCGAACAGCTTTTCCATCTCCGCATGGCCCAGCTTCACCCAGGTCGGGCGGCCATGATTGCATTGACCCGAGCGCGGCGTGACCTCCATCTCGCGAAGCAAAGCGTTCATCTCGGCAACGGAAAGCACCCGCCCTGCCCTGACCGATCCGTGGCAGGCTATGGTCGCGGAAACGTGATCCAGCTTCTCCTGGAGCGACAAGGCGCTGCCAAGCTCGGCCAGCTCTGCCGCCAGGTCGGCGAGAAGGCCGTGAACATCGGTCTTGCCAAGAGCGACTGGGGTCGCACGGACCAGGATTGACGTCGGCCCAAAGCGCTCGACCTCGAGCCCCATTCCGGCAAGCTCGTCCGCCGCACCCTCGATGCGGTCGCAGTCCGTTTCTTCCAGCTCGACGACTTCCGGCATCAGCAGCGGCTGGCGAGCGATCAAGCCGCCCTCGCGAGCAGCCCGCATCCGTTCCAGCACAAGCCGCTCGTGCGCCGCATGCTGGTCGACGATGACCAAACCATCCTCGGCCTCGGCGACGATGTACGTCGCCGCGACCTGCCCGCGGGCGACCCCCAGCGGATATTTCGGCACGTCCTGCACGGCCGGCTCAGCCCGCGCGGCGGGTGCGTGATCGAACAGTGCGCGAGCCTCTTCCAGCACGGCCGTGGACCCTGACGGCGCCCATTGCGGGGCGTTGGCCGGCGCCGGAACCCGGTTTGCCTGCCCATCGTAAGTTGCGCTGGTCGTCCACAGCACCGGAGCAGCAGCCTGCTCCCGCGTAGCGCTCTTCTGGCTCGCCTCGTCGAGCGCCGCGCGTATTCCGCCGACGATGAGGCCCCGCACCGCGGTGGGATCGCGGAAGCGAACCTCGGCCTTCGCAGGATGGACGTTCACATCGACGTCCTCGAGCGGAACGGAAAGGAACAGGGCCGCGATGGGATGGCGGTCGCGGGCGATGAGGTCGCGGTAGGCCCCACGGAGAGCGCCGACGAGCAGCCGGTCCTTCACCGGGCGCGCGTTCACGAACAGATATTGCTGGTCTGCCATGCCACGGTTGAAGGTCGGCAAACTGACCACGCCGGTCAGGCCCAGGCCGCTCCGCTCGCAGTCGATCCCGATACCGTTGCGGTCGAGCTCGGCGCTGAGCAGCTCGGCAACGCGCTGCGGCGGGGTCGTCGGCTGAAGCGAGAGGATACGGCGGCCGTCATGCTCCAGCACGAAGGCGACATCGCTCCGCGCCATGGCCAGCCGCTTGATGGCATCGAGGCAGGCGGCATATTCGGCGCGAGGGCTGCGCAGGAACTTGCGGCGGGCCGGAACCTTGTCGAACAGCCGCTCGGCACGGATCGAGGTCCCCGGCGGGATGGAGGCCGGCCCCTCCCCGACCATCTCGCCGTGATCCACCTCGATCCGCCAGCCGTCGGCGTCGCGGGTGCGGCTCTCCATCCTCAGGTGCGATACGCTGGCGATCGACGGCAGCGCCTCGCCGCGAAAGCCGAAACTGGTGATGCGGTCGAGAAGGTCGTCCGGCAGCTTCGACGTCGCATGCCGCTCAAGCGCGAGGCGCATTTCGTCGGGCGACATCCCACAGCCGTCGTCCGCGACCTCGACCAGCTCGAGGCCGCCTGCCGTCAGGCGGATTCGGACAGCCGTCGAACCCGCATCGAGGGCATTTTCGACAAGCTCCTTGAGGGCGCTCGCGGGCCGTTCTACGACCTCGCCAGCGGCGATGCGATTCACGAGCTCGGACGGCAGCCTTCTTATTGACATGTTAACCATTCCTAGCCGATTACCACCGAGCCGGCGAAGCGCTGATTTCTGCGAAAAATTCAGTCTGCATTCAATGGGATGAGTTTAATCGTCGGTTAAGCGGTGGGGGCAGTCTCTACGGTTGTAACCGAGCAAGGGCGAGAGACGGGGAAGAATGTTCTGGACGCGCTGGTTCAAATGGATGTC
>DASUVP010000095.1:0-4478 GCA_036378895.1 Sphingomicrobium sp. | reverse complement strand
GAGGATCGACGAGAAGGCGACTGCCGGTGCAGCTGCGCCTGCGCCATCGCCGGCGAAGGAAGTCGCGGACGCTTCAACCAACCCCGCAGGAGCAGGCGAAAACCCGCAATTGCGTGGTACCGAGCATGCGCCTGAACCCGAGGACGATAGCGCGCTGACGCTTTCCCCGGCGGTTCGACGGGCAGTGCTCGAGCATCATGTCGATCCGAGCAAGATCCGCGGCACGGGTAAAGACGGCCGGCTGACCAAGGACGACGTTCTTGCGGCGGCGGAAGCTCAAAAGAGCGGCGGTCCGGTTCACGAGCCGGAAGCTCGCGCGCCCTCACCCGCTCCGGCTGCTCCGCCTGCTGCTGCTCCTGCCGCAGCTCCGGTGCAGGCGAAGGCTACGGGCGAGCGCCACGAAGAGCGGGTGAAGATGACGCGTCTGCGCCAGACGATCGCGCACCGCCTCAAGGAGGCGCAGAACACGGCTGCGCTGCTGACCACGTTCAACGACGTCGACATGTCGGCGGTCATCGAAGCGCGCGCCAAGTACAAGGATCTGTTCGAGAAGAAGCACGGCATCCGGCTCGGCTTCATGGGCTTCTTCGTGAAGGCGGTCGCGCTCGCGGCGAAGGACGTCCCGTCGGTCAATGCGAAGATCGAGGGCGATGAGATCGTCTACCACGACTATCTCGACGTCTCGGTCGCGGTGTCCGCGCCGAAGGGCCTGGTCGTGCCGGTCGTCCGCAACGCCGACCGCATGAGCTTCGCCGAGATCGAGAAGACCATCGCCGACTTCGGTAAGCGCGCCAAGGAAGGCACGCTGACCATGGACGACATGAGCGGCGGCACCTTCACCATCTCCAACGGCGGCGTGTTCGGTTCGCTGCTGTCCACGCCCATCATCAACCCGCCGCAGTCGGCGGTGCTCGGAATGCACCGCATCGAGGAACGGCCGGTGGTCAAGGACGGCCAGATCGTCGCCCGCCCGATGATGTACCTGGCGCTCAGCTACGATCACCGGCTGGTGGATGGCCGCGAGGCAGTGACGTTCCTGGTCCGGGTGAAGGAAGCGATCGAGGACCCGACCCGCCTGCTGATCGACCTCTAGTCCGGGGCAGGCACTGGTCAGAAGGGCCGCGCCACCCTAAGTGGCGCGCATACGAGATTCCCGAGGAATAAATGGCAGACTTCGACTTCGACGTGCTGGTGATCGGCAGCGGCCCCGGCGGCTATGTGGCCGCGATCCGCGCCGCGCAGCTTGGCCTCAAGACCGCCTGTGCGGAGAGCCGCGATACCCTTGGCGGCACCTGCCTCAACGTCGGCTGCATTCCCTCGAAGGCCCTGCTGCACGCGTCGGAGCTGTTCGAGGAGGCCGCCCACGGCACGCTCGCTAAGTGGGGCGTGAAGACCAGCGGAGTCGAGATCGACCTCGGTGTGATGCACGAGTCCAAGGACACCGCGGTGAAGGGCCTTACCGACGGCATCGCCTTCCTGTTCAAGAAGAACAAGATCGAATGGCTGAAGGGCCGCGGCACGTTCGAGGGCCCGAACACGGTCAAGGTCGGCGACCGCACCGTCACCGCGAAGAACATCATCATCGCGACCGGTTCTTCGGTGACTCCGCTGCCCGGCGTCGACGTGGACAATGCGGGCGCGAAGATCGTCGATTCCACCGGTGCGCTCGCGTTGCCGGCGGTTCCGAAGCGGATGGTCGTCATTGGCGGCGGAGTGATCGGGCTGGAGCTCGGCTCGGTGTGGCGGCGCCTGGGCTCCGAGGTCACGGTCGTCGAGTTCCTCGACCAGATTCTTCCGGGCATGGACGGCGAGGTCCGCAAGGAAGCCAACAAGATCTTCAAGAAGCAGGGCTTCGACCTTCGCCTGTCGACCAAGGTGACGAAGGCCGAGACGAAGAACGGAACAGTCACGCTGACGGTGGAGCCTGCCGCAGGCGGCACCGCCGAGACGATCGAAACGGACGTCGTGCTCGTTTCCATCGGCCGGCGTCCGAACACCGAGGGCCTTGGCCTCGAGAAGATCGGGCTGAAGACCAACAATCGCGGCCAGATAGAGACGGACCATGAGTTCCGCACGTCGGTTCCCGGTGTCTGGGCGATCGGGGACGTCATTCCCGGCCCGATGCTCGCCCACAAGGCGGAGGACGAGGGCATTGCGTGCGCGGAGAATATCGCGGGCCAGACCGGCATCGTGAACCACGATGTCATTCCCAGCGTCGTCTACACCTACCCTGAGATCGCCGGCGTTGGCCTGACCGAGGAAGACGCGAAGAAGGACGGCGACGTGAAGGTCGGCAAGTTCCCGATGCTCGCCAACAGCCGCGCCAAGACCAACCGCGAGCCGGACGGCTTCGTGAAGGTCATCGCCGACGTGAAGACCGACCGCGTCCTCGGCGTATGGATGATCTCCACCGTCGCGGGAACGATGATCGCCCAGGCCGCGCAAGCGATGGAGTTCGGCGCGACCAGCGAGGACATCGCCTACACCTGCCACGCCCACCCGACGCACAGCGAGGCGCTCAAGGAAGCGGCAATGGCGGTGACCGGCAAGCCGATCCACATTTAGGGCGAGTAAGAGCCGCTCAGGCGGCTTGCCGTTCCTGCAAAACCTTCGGCGCTGGAGCCTCGTGTGCGAGCAGGCCGCCGAGGAGTAGCATCAGCAGGATTGGCGCGATCGGCATTGCCAGCGCGCTCGTGAAGACCACCACCGCAGGCAGCAACAAGGCCAGCGCCGCGACAATTCGCGTGAGCGGTTCGTCTTTCGGCGCCCGGTGAAGCAGGATCACCGCCGCAACGCCGACGATCGTCATGTCGTAGTTGAAGGCATAGGGCAGGACGAGGAAGGTCGCGGCTGCCGCGGCCAGACCGGAGAGGCGCGGATCCCGCGGCATCCACCGCAGGACTGCCCCGACCGCCCCCACTGCGCAGGCCGCCTGCAGGAGCCAAGCCGCCGCGGGAACGAGCCCGGCAAGGCGGAACGCGGGATAAGCGGTCGGCATCATGCGCAGGAAGAATTGCTCGGTCTGGTCCACCATCGCCGCCTGGAAGAGGATCGTCTCGCTGACGTAGTCGGCCCAGAGCTGCCAGCCGAACAGCAATCCGGACGAGACGATAAGCGCGACGACAGTGACCATTGCGGCAAAGAAGGTTCGCCACGCTCCGCGCGCGGCGAGCATCAGGGGCATCAAGATGGCGATGTGAGGCTTCACGATCATCAGGCCCACCAGAACCCCCGCGAGCCTCGGCCGAGGATCCAGCAATGACCATGCGCCGAGCCAAAGCGCCCCGAACAGGAAGCCGTAATGGCCGGCCCAGACGTTGAGCAGGGCTGCCGGAGTCAGCACAGCGAGCCATGTCGGCAGCCCCGCGCCGCGCAGATAAGGGCGGGCGGCGAACGCGAATGCCGCGCCCGTGAGGCCTGTCCAAAGCAAATAGGCGACCGGATAGGGCGGAAGCGCGAACAGCCAGACGTAGAAGAAGGAGACCGGCGTGTAGGAATAATTGTGCCCCGCTACCCGGTCATCGAACAGGGCCGACTGATAGGCCTGGTAGGCGTTGACGTCGTAGATCCCCGTCAAACCGCGGTCGAACATCATGTGGCCGGCGGAAAACATGTTCACGAAGTCGCGGCCGACCAAAGTGCCGGGGCTCGCCTGCCACGCGCCATGTTCCAGCACATAGTGGATGTCGTTGGAGGCAAACTGGTAGACCAGTGCGAACGCGAACAACCAGGCAACCAGCACCAGCGGCTTCTCGCGCATGAGGCCCGGCAGGGCAGCAAGGCCCGTCGATTGTCTGTCCATCCCACCCACGAAGGCGGTTCTGTCAGCCCATGGTTAATTGTTGATTTAGGCGGCGGGCCTGATGGTTGTGGCGGAGCCGGGGACGCCGTACGCGTTGCTCATGAGCGGGCGGGGCAGGTACAGGCGCTGGCACATCTGGCTGGCATGGATCGCCGTGCTTCCCATCCTGCTCTGGGTCGTGTCCGGCCTGGTCATGGTCGCCCGTCCGATCGAGGAAGTTCGCGGTGAGGGGTTGCTGCGCGATCCCGCGCCGATCCGTCTTGACGGACCTCCGGTGCCGCCGCTGGTCGCGGGCGTTCAGATGACCGCCCTGTCGCTGGAGCAGCGGGCAGCCGGGCCGCGATGGGTGATCAAGCTGCCCGACGGGAAGGCGAGGCTAGCGAGCCCCGTCACGGGGCTCCTGCTCCCGCCACTTTCAGCGAACGATGCGCGGCAGGAGGTCGAAACGCGCTATGCGGGCGATGCGAAAGTTCAGTCGGTGGCGCGCACCAGCGCCGACGATCCGCCCATAGACCTTCGCCGCCCGATCGCCGCCTGGAAGGTGACGATGGACGACGGCGCGCATTTCTACGTGGATTCGGCTTCGGGACAGATTCTCGCGACCAGGACGCGCTGGTGGCGGTTCTACGATTTCATGTGGGGGCTCCACATCATGGACCCTCAGACTCGCGAGGAT
>DASUVP010000094.1:0-8057 GCA_036378895.1 Sphingomicrobium sp. | reverse complement strand
GGAACTGGCGGAAGCCTAGCGGCGGCCTGACGTTGCCAACGGTCGCCGGAACCAGCCGACCAGTGTCACGGCCTTCGGCTGCCTCGTCCTGGACCCATGCGGATTCAATCGACGCCTGGGTCCAAAGCACGACCACAGCATCGGCTTCCTTGAGTTCACGGTCGATTTCCGTCGCGAAACGCGACCCGCCCTGGATCTGGCGATCCCACCAAACCTGATGACCAGCGCGGCCGATGCAATCGGCGAGCTGTTTGGCCGTGGTCACGTCGTCACGCGCGTAGCTCAGAAAGACCTTCGCCAAACAGTCCTCCCGCCGAAGTTCGGGATATGCGGCAAACACTTTGAAGTCACAAGCGCGAGGTAAACTCAGGATTACTGGCTCGTCGGCCTTCCCATGCTAATGAAGCCCTGACGGAGTAAGGGGGTACAGGCTGTCATGGCGACGGAATCCGCGGCGAGCGCTGACGCCCCCGGTCCGCGCAGGCCCGTCCTGCCCGATCGAATTCCCGACCTGAAAGGGCGCGGGCTGCTTCTCTTCCAGCTGTTCTGGATTCCTGCCCTGCTGCTGGCGATCGTCGGCCCGCTCGCCGGCATCTGGTACCGGTTTGACCAGTCAGGTCAGAACAGCGCGCTGGTTGTCGGCAGCCGTGCCGGCCTCGCGCTTGATGAGGACGATCTCACGCGAGTCCGCTTTCCGGTGGGAGCACAGGCCAAAGCCGCCGGAGTGAAACCCGGCGACGAAATCGTCGCGATCGACGGTCTTGAGGTTGCTCGCGTGGTCCCGATCTCCAGGCGAGGCCGGGCGCTTCCGAACGATGCGACCGAGACGGACTATGTGCTGTTCTCGCCGATCCTCGAGGACACTGACGAGTCCGAATATACCTTCCGCCTCCGCTCGAGGGACGGCAGCGAACGCGACTATCGCGTCAAGCTAGGGGAGCAGCATATCGCGAGGGCCGCGGGCCGGTTCGGCCTTCCTCCCGCGCTCCTAAGCGTCGTCGACCTGCTGCACGTGATCACCTACCCGTTCCTGCTGTTCGCCGCCTGGATCCTGCACCGGCGCAAGCCCGAAGACCTGATCAGCTCGGTGCTGTCGCTTGCCATCCTGCTGACGATCGCGGCGGAGCAGCCGTCGGCGGGCTTCCTGCAATATGTGCTTCAGGTTCCCGACTGGACGCACCGCCTGATCTACGACCTCGGGAACATCTGCCTTCTCGCGGGAGTGCTGCTGTTTCCGTTCGGCCGTCTCCGGCCGCGGACCATCCTCGTCCCGCTGGCACTCCTTCCCGTGCTCTTCCTGCTTCAGGGCGAATGGTACCGCATTGTCTTCATGCTGTTCATGGCGGTGGCGGTCGCAACCTTGTTCGCGCGCCTGCGCGAGACCGCGCCGGGCGACTCCCGCCAACAGATCAAATGGGCTCTGTTCGGCTTTTCGGGTTACGCTCTCTTCCTCGCTGCAGCCCTGACCATGGATGCGGCCAAGCTCCAGGTCGGCTCGTTCGGCGGCCAGTTGCTGCTTGAGTTGATGGGCGGCCTGACCTTCGGCCTTGCTTTCCTCTGTCTCCAGGTCGGGCTTCTGATCGCGCTTCTGCGCTACCGGCTCTACGACGCGGAGGCGGTGATCAGCCGCTCGGCAACCTTCGCGCTGGTGACGGTTTTCATCGGCGGGGTCTTCGCGGCGAGCAACGAGGCGGTGAAGGTGTTCATCCAGGGCCTGTACGGTCCAGACTCCGGCACGACGCCCGGGATCTTCGCTGCCGCAGTTGCGACCGTCCTGGTGAACCCGGCCCAGGAGCGCATCCAGCGCTGGTCGGAACAGCGCTTCCAGCGCAACCTCGTCAAGCTACGGGAAGAGCTTCCCGATTGCTTGCGCGAGCTTCGCGAAAGCGCGACGATGCTGGAATTGCTCGAAGAAACGCTTCACCGGATCGAGTCTGGTGTCCGGACGACCCGCCTGGCGGTGCTGATCGACAATGCAGTCGCTGCCACGCGGGGAATCGCAGCCGAAGCAGTGGAGCACTGGTCGAGGGAGTTCGACTCGGACGCTTGCTCCGACGCGGTTTGCAGCGCTGGCGACCGGACCTTCCCGATCCGTGTGCCACTCCGATCAAAAGCCGCCGATGGCAAGCTTGCCGGCTGGCTGCTGGTCGGACCGCGTCCGGATGGCTCGCTACTCAGCAAGGACGAGCAGAGGGCGCTGGTCGACATTGCCGCACCGCTGACCAGGGCCGTGCGCGTCGTCGCTCGCCGCGAGCAGCGCGAACGGCTGCTGGAGCGCCGCATCGAAGCGCTTGAATCGCAACTTGCGCCGGCGAAGCCAAAACCGTCCCGCAAACGGACCGATTCTTAAACTTGAATTGATTGACCCCCCTATAATCAAAGCATAATTTGCGCCCTCCCAGGGGGACCTCCGAGTCATGTTGCGCGTATCGATCATTGCGGCTTTGCTGCTGGCGGCTCCGGCCCCAATCTTCATCCCGGCCACTGCGGCGATCGCCCAGAGTGAGGGCCAATGCGCGGACACGCCTCAGAAGAAGGCCAAGCGCTCGATGTTCGGGAGCATTCTCGGTGGCATCGCGGATCGTGTGGTTGGCGGTACGGGCATCAACAATGTGACGGGCGGCCTGATCCCCGTGGGATCAATCATCTCGGACGAGCTTCTGAAGCTGCTCGACTGCAAGGAGCAGAGGCAGGCGGCGGACGCGACGAACGAGGCCATTCGCGGAGGCGTCGGGACGGAAGTCCGGTGGCAGAGCCAGAGCCGGCAGAATGTCTCGGGCAAGTCAAAGGTCACCGCCGAACAGTCGCTTGCGGACGGAACACGGTGCATGACCGTGACGGACGTCGTGATCATCGACGGCGAGGAGACAACGGTTCCAAAACGGATGTGCCGCGGAGCAGGCGACAGCGGTTACCGAAAGGCATAGCGTGAACGTCTTCCCGCTGATGCTCGGGGCGGCAATCTCAACTGCCGATGCAGAAGCCGCGGTGGCGAAGGTTTCGCCGGATCCGAACAACCCTACCTGCCCTCGAACGCTCGACTGGTCGACTTACCGGCAGATGCGGTTCACCCTGTTCGAGACGGAGGCGCGCCGGATTCTCAAGGCCGAGGGCGTGATCGATGCGGACGCCGCAACGAGGCTCGCGGACGCTCTCAAGGAATATGATCCGATCGACGAGATCTGGCTTCGCTCGCCGGGCGGCGACGCGCGGGTAGGCAACCAGGCCGGAGCGATCATCCGGAAGCTGGGGGTGCCTACTCGAATCCCGCCTGGGTGGGCTTGCTTCTCGGCTTGCAACTTCATCTTCATGGGCGGTCCGATCCGCTTCATCGACGACGGCGGATTGTTCGTGGTCCACATGTTCACACACCTCGCCGACAAGGATGCCGTTCAGGCCGAGCTGTCGCAGGGTGCGGACAAGGCGGTAGAGCTGATCAGCGGCGTCGAGCAGGAGTCAGCCATGCTCGCGAGTGAGGACAATGACTTCCTGATCCGCATGGGCGTCTCGCGCAAGCTGCTCACCGAAATCATGTACAAGCAGAAGGCGGTTGCAGCGGGCGACGACAAATCCACCAGGCGCTGCCTGACTCAGTCGGAAGCTGTGAAATACAATGTCGCAAACGCACAATGACCGCGCTCGGGGGAGACCTGGAATGAACTTGCGAGGTCTCACGATGTCGGTTGCCGCGGCCGCATGCATCGCTTCGGCCGGGCCCGCTGTGGCGAAGGCCCTGGTGGTCCGCTCCGCAGGTCCGTCGTCGAAGGCCTATCCCCCCGGTAGAGCCCTGCCCGACAGCGCCAGGATTTCGCTTCAGCCCGGCGACAGCGTCACGATCCTCGCACCGGGCAGCAAGCGCACGTTGCGCGGCCCGGGCACCTTCCCCGCGGGTTCCGGCAACGCAAGCGAATTGGCTTCCGCCGCGTCCAAGCGAACCCGGTTCGGCGCGATGCGAACGGGTGACCTCGCGCTCAATCCGAGCCCGTGGAACCTCGATGTCACCCAGAGCGGCACGATGTGCGTCGGGTCGGCCGGCAGCCTGAAGATGTGGCGACCCAATTCGGAAGAGGCGGGTACGCTGAGCATCAGCGCCGGCGATGGACCTGCGACCAAAGTGGCCTGGCCAGCCGGAAAACCGACGGTCGACTGGCCGACGGCACTGAAGATCGCCGACGGCACCGAATATCGCCTGGCTCTTTCCGACGGCACTTCGGCCGGGAGCGTCAGGTTCGCCGTGATGGCGGCCATTCCCGACGACGTGACCGACGCCGCGCAGTCGCTGATCCAGCGCGGCTGCCAGAACCAGCTCGACGTTCTCGTGGATGGCATCGACGGCGGCGAGTGACCGCCTAGCCGATTACTCCTGCCGAGCGCAGGCGAGCCTGCTCCTCACCGTCGACTGACAGCCTCGCAAGGACCTCCGAAGTGTGCTCGCCGAGCGCGGGCGGCGGCAGCTCGGAATCGGCGCGTTCGCCATCAATGCGGACAGGTGAACCGACGAGCGGCATTCCGGCAATCGTCCGGACCGTCTGCCTGTGCTGGGTCTGGATGTCCGCCAGCGCCTGGCTGATCGTGTTGATCGGCCCGGCCGGAATGCCCGCAGCTTCAAGCTCGGAGAACCATTCGTCGGCCGGTTTTCGGCGGATGCACTCGCCGACCAGCCGAACCATCTCCGCGCGGTTGCCCACGCGGGCGGCGTTGGTCGAAAAGCGCTCGTCGCTCGCCCATTCGGGATGGCCGCATAGTTCCGCCAGTCTCGCGAACTGGCGGTCGTTGCCGACGGCAACGATCAGCGGTTTGTCGGCCGCATCGAACGGCTGATAGGGCACGATGTTCGGATGGGTGTTGCCCTGCCGCGGCGGGTCCTTGCCGGACACGAGAGTATTGGACACCTGGTTGGCGAGAGCGGCCAGCTGCGTGTCGAACAAGGCCATGTCGATGTGGGCGCCCTCGCCCGCCCGCTCGCGCCGGAACAAGGCGGCGAGGATTGCCGTCGCCGTGTACATTCCGGTGAACAGGTCGACGACGGCCACGCCGACACGAAGCGGGCCGCCTCCGGGCTCGCCATCGGGCAGGCCGGTGATGCTCATCATCCCGCCCATGCCTTGGATGATGAAGTCATAGCCCGCACGGTCCGCGTACGGCCCATCCTGCCCGAAGCCGGTGATCGAAGCGACAATCAGCCGCGGGTTCGCAGCGCGCAGCGAGTCCGCGTCCAGCCCGAACTTCTTCAGCCCGCCCACCTTGAAATTCTCGACGACCACGTCGCTCTGCTCGGCCAAACGGCGGACGAGCGCTGCGCCTTCTGGCTGGGCAAAGTCGATGGCCGCCGACTTCTTCCCGCGATTGGCGCTCAGGAAATAGGCCGCGACGCGCTCGTCGCCTTCGCCGTGCCAGGGCGGCCCCCAGTGGCGCGTGTCGTCGCCCGTCCCCGGCCGCTCGATCTTGATGACCTCGGCACCGAGATCGGCGAGGAGTTGGGTGCACCAGGGGCCAGCCAGGACCCGGCTGAGGTCGAGCACCCGAATTCCGGCGAGAGGCGGAGTCACGGCTTGCGCCTGCTCCAGGGCTTGCGATCGGCGAGCACGGCCTGCGCAGCATTGTGCCCCGGCGCGCCGGTCACGCCTCCGCCCGGATGCGCGCCCGATCCGCAGAGATAGAGGCCCGGCAGCGGCATACGATAATCGGCCGACCCGATCATCGGACGGGCGCTGAAGAGCTGGTCGAGGCCCATCTTCCCGTGGAAAATGTCGCCGCCGATCAGCCCGAAACGACGCTCGAGGTCGAGCGGCGAATGGATCTGCCGCCCAATGATCGATTTGGCGAAGCCCGGCGCATGCGCATCGACCGTTGCGATAATCGTGTCCGCCGCCTCCTCGCGCTCCTTGTCCCAGCTCCGCCCCTCGCCGAGATTGAAGCGAAAGTGCTGGCAGAAGAGCGACGCGACATGCTTGCCCTTCGGCGTCAGCGTCGAATCCAGCGTCGACGGAATGAGCATCTCCACGACCGGCTGCTTCGACCAGCCATCGTTCTCTGCATCCAGCCAGGCGCGGTGCATGTAGCCGAGGCTGGGCGCCATGATGATCCCGGCGGTCAGATGATCGCCCTTCTTGGGAAGCACCGTAAATTTCGGCAGCTCGGACAGAGCGACGTTCATCCGGAAGGTCGCGCTCTCGCCCTTCCAGTGATGCATGCGCGCATGTACGTCCGCGTCTACCGCACCCTGCGGAACTAGGCGGTCGAACAGGAGCTTCGGATTGACGCCGGCGATGACGGTATTTGCCCGCCACGCCTTGCCGCCAGCGACGACGCCCGCCGCTTTGCCCTTGTCGACGATGATCTCCTCGACCGGCGTTCCGAGGAGGATGTCGACGCCCTTTTCCCGCGCTGCACGGGCCATTGCCTGGGTGATCGAGCCCATCCCGCCGATCGCATGGCCCCAGGCACCCGGAACGCCCGCGGCCTCGCCGAACAAATGATGAAGCAGGACGTAAGCGCTTCCCGGCGCGTAGGGCGACGCGAAATTACCGACGACCCCGTCGAACCCGAACAAAGCCTTGACCAGATCGCCTTCGAAATAGCGGTCGAGGATCTCGCCCGCGCTGCGCGTGACGAAATCATGGACGATGCGGATGTCGGCGGTCGACAGCCCGACCACGTCCTTTCCAAGCGTGAGCAGCGCCGGCAGACCGTGCGGCCCGGCGCCGACTTCGGGCGGTGCGCGGAGAATCCATTTCTTGAGGAGCGGGACGACCTTCTCGAGGTCGGCGATGTACCGGTCGTATCCCGCGCCGTCGGCCTTGTTGAGGCGGACGATCTCCTTCCGGGTCAGGCCGTTCCGGCCGGCGAGGAGATATTCGCCGTCGCCCGGGAGGAAGTTGTCGCGCTTGCGCAGCACGACCTTCAGCCCATGCCGCTCGAGGTCCATGTCGCGGATGACCTTCGGATTGAGCAGGCTGACCGTGTAGCTCGCCGCGGAGTTACGGAAGCCGGGCAGGAATTCGTCCGTGACCGCGGCGCCGCCGACCGTCTCGGCCGCTTCGAGCATCGCAACCTTCAGGCCCTTGGCCGCCAGATAGAAAGCGCAGGTCAGGCCGTTGTGGCCCGCGCCAATGATTAGTGCGTCGAAATCCATCAAGTCCCCACCGGTGTCCTGCGATGCCTATAGTGAGGCCCCTCATCCGCCGCCAGCCGTGCCAAATTTTGGCATCAACGGTGTCGAGATTGCCGAAACGGGGATGCCGTATTGGTCTACTAATACGGCCAACCAAGTATTGGAGTTTGGGGGAATGACGAAATTGACAGCTCTGGCAGGCGCAGCGGCACTCGCACTGATCCCAGCGAACGCGAACGCGCTGACCCAGGAGGCGACGGCCGCCACGCAAACGAAGATCGACGCGAGGGCGGTCGTCGCCGACGTTAAGCGCATCCTCAACGCCAATTACGTGCTGCCCGAGATGCGGCCGCAGCTTGCGGCGGCATTGGACAAGGGCCTCGCCGCCGGGCGCTATAACGTCAGTGATCCCGGCGTGCTTGCCGAGCGGATCAACGCCGACCTGACCGAGGTGGCCCACGACGGGCATCTCGGAATGCACCACGACCCGAAGCAGTCGGCGGAGCTCGCAGCGCACCATGCCGGTGCGGGTGCCGATGACGCGCCTCCAACCGAAGAGGAAATCCGGTTTGCCGACCGCCTCAATCACGGCATCCTGCAGCTCAAGGTTCTGCCCGGTAACATCCGCTACCTGGAGTCCATCGGCTTCTTCTGGGGCGGCGACAAAACCAAGGAAGCATATGACAATGCGATGCGCTTCCTCAAAGGAGGCGACGCGATCATCATCGACATGCGGCAGAACGGCGGAGGAAGCCCAGACGCCGTCCGCTACATGATCAGCCACTTCCTCGATGCCAACACCCCGATCGTCACCTTCTACATGCGCGGACAGGCCGGCGATCGCTGGTCGAGCCTCGGTGCGCTTCCGGCGGGGAGCCTCAAAGGCAAGCCGCTTTACGTCCTGACTGGCGGCCGAAGCGCCAGCGCGGCCGAGGAATTCGTC
>DASUVP010000093.1:0-26833 GCA_036378895.1 Sphingomicrobium sp. | reverse complement strand
GGCGCTCCACGTCGGCGCGGTCACGCTGCACTCGAAGATCACCAGCCGCGTCCCGCAGACGGACGAGCAGGGCAACGAGTTCATGCGCCGCGTGGACACGACCCCGGGCCGCATGCTGATCGGCGAGACCCTTCCGAAGAGCCACAAGGTGCCCTTCGAGACGGTCAACCGCGTCCTGACCAAGAAGGAAATCGGCGACGTCATCGACATTGTCTATCGCCACACGGGTCAGAAGGAGACGGTGCTGTTCGCCGACGCGATCATGCAGCTCGGCTTCCGCTACGCGTTCAGCGCCGGCATTTCTTTCGGCAAGGACGACATGGTCATCCCCGAGGCCAAGGAGAAGCTGGTCGAGGAGACGCGGGCGCTCGTGAAGGATTACGAGCAGCAGTACCAGGACGGCCTGATCACCCAGCAGGAAAAGTACAACAAGGTGATCGACGCCTGGTCGCGTTGCGGTGACCAGGTGGCATCCGCGATGATGAAGGAAATTTCGGCAACGCCGAAGCGCCCGGATGGCCGCCAGGCGGATCTGAACTCGATCTACATGATGGCCCACTCGGGTGCTCGTGGCTCGCAGGCTCAGATCAAGCAGCTTGCCGGCATGCGCGGTTTGATGGCCAAGCCGTCGGGCGAGATCATCGAGACTCCGATCATCTCCAACTTCAAGGAAGGCCTGACCGTCCTTGAGTACTTCAACTCGACCCACGGCGCCCGCAAGGGCCTCGCCGACACGGCGCTCAAGACGGCGAACTCGGGCTACCTGACCCGCCGTCTCGTTGACGTGTCGCAGGACGCGGTGATTATCGAGGAAGATTGCGGCACCGACCGTGCGCTCGAAATGCGCGCGATCGTCCAGGGTGGCGCCACGATCGCTTCGCTTGCAGAGCGTGTGCTTGGCCGCACCATGGCCGAGGACGTCGTCGATCCGAAGTCCGGCGAGGTCATCATCCCCGAGGGCAGCCTGCTCGACGAAGCCATGGTCGCCCAGATCGAGGGGCTCGGCCTGCAGGGCGTTAAGATCCGCTCCCCGCTGGTCTGCGCGTCGAAGCAGGGCGTTTGCGGCAAATGCTACGGCCGCGACCTTGCTCGCGGTACGCCGGTGAACATCGGTGAGGCTGTCGGCGTCATTGCCGCCCAGTCGATCGGCGAACCGGGCACGCAGCTGACGATGCGGACCTTCCACATCGGCGGCGCGGCGCAGCTCAACGAGCAGTCGAACCTCGAGGCGCCGGTCGACGGCACGATCGAGTTCCGTGACATGCCGACGATCACCGACCCGCGCGGCCGGCACATCTCGCTGTCGCGTTCGGGCGAGATCGCGATCCTCGACATGGACGGCCGCGAGCTCTCGACGCACCGCGTCCCGTACGGCGCTCATTTGCTGTGCGAGAGCGGCCACATCGTCAGCAAGGGCGACCGCATCGCGGAATGGGATCCCTCGTTCAGCCCGGTCATCACCGAGCGTGCCGGTACCGTGAAGTACCAGGACCTCATCGAAAACCGGACGATGACCGAGCAGATCGACGAGTCCACGGGTATCGCCCAGCGCGTCGTCACGGACGACATGGCCAAGTCGAAGAAGGAGAACCTTCAGCCGCGCCTGACCCTTACCGGCGACAAGGCTGAGGAAGCCGGCGTTTACCGGCTTACCCCGGGCGCCATCGTCGCGGTCGAGGACGGGCAGAAGGTCGAGGCTGGCGAAGTGCTCGCCCGTATGCCGCGTGAAGCCGCAAGGACGCGCGACATCACCGGCGGTCTGCCGCGCGTCGCCGAGCTGTTCGAGGCCCGCAAGCCGAAGGAAAACGCGATCATCGCGAAGGTCTCCGGCAAGGTCAGCTTCAAGAAGGACTATAAGGCCAAGCGCAAGATCGCGATCATTCCCGACGACGGTTCGGAGCCGGTCGAGTATCTGGTGCCGAAGTCGAAGGTCATCGACGTCCAGGAAGGCGATTACGTGAAGCGGGGCGACAACCTCGTGGGCGGCTCGCCGGACCCGCACGACATCCTGGAAGTCCTCGGCGTCGAGGCGCTCGCGGAGTATCTCGTTAGCGAGATCCAGGAGGTCTATCGACTCCAGGGCGTGAAGATCAACGACAAGCACATCGAGGTGATCGTTCGCCAGATGCTGCAGAAGGTCGAGATTACTGACGGCGGCGACACCACGCTGCTGGCCGGCGAACAGGTCGATCGCGAGGAGATGGACGAGGTCAACTCGCGCCTCGAGAAGAAGAAGAAGCCTGCGGAAGGCAAGCCGGTGCTGCTCGGCATCACCAAGGCGAGCCTGCAGACCCGCAGCTTCATCTCCGCGGCCTCGTTCCAGGAGACGACGCGCGTGCTCACCGAGGCGGCCGTTCAGGGCAAGGTCGACACGCTCACGGGCCTCAAGGAGAACGTGATTGTCGGACGCCTGATCCCGGCGGGCACGGGCTCCAGCATGAAGGAGCTTCGGGTTGCGGCATCGAGCCGTGACGCCGCTCTCCGGGCGACCCACCGTCGAATGCAGGAGGCCTTGGTGGCTCCGGACTCGGCCGAAGAGCTCCGTGCCGCAGAGCAGGCGCGCTCACCGCGCGACGACACCGGGACGGGCGACGATCCGCTGGGTGAGGTCGTTCCAAGCGGTCACGGCACCGATGCGGACGCGGGCGACTATCTCACGGAGTAGCCGCTAGCCTCCGGGCAAAAAGAGAGCCCCGCCGGCGCGAACCGGCGGGGCTTTTCTTTTGGGTCAGCGGGCGATCAACAGCGGCCGCGGTTAATCGCATTCTCCGTGCAGTTCGCTGCGGACTCAACGTCCTTGGCGGCTCCGCGAACCGTGTTGCAGGCGGCAAGCGTCACGCACATTCCGATCAGCAGCCCGGTCACCAACTTCGAAGTCATGTCCACCCTCCCTTACGTTTGCGAAACGACATGGCGTCAACTTGTGCTCTTGTCGACTGTCTGACGGCTGAACGAGTCCTAGAAAAAATGCCCCGCCAGGTCAGACCTGGCGAGGCATCTCCTAACTGTTGCAGCACTGCTTCAGTTCAGCAGGTCTTACCTTCCATCGTGTTCTCGGTGCAGTTCGCAACCGAATTCACGTCACGAGCGGCGCCGCGCACCGTATTGCAGGCGGCGGTTGCAAGTGCCGCGGTGATAAGCGCCGCAGTCACCAACTTCTGGACCATGGAATCCTCCTAGCCTTGAGCGAACTTCCAACGCGCCTCGGAGCGAACCGCTCCATTCCGGCGGCGCAATTTTGATGGAAGTTAGCGGCGAACGGCCTTCAGACCGCGACAGGCGCCGAAATGTGCGGGTGCGGCTCATAGGCTTCGACCACGAAATCCTCAGGCTCGTAGTCGAAGAGGGATTGCCCACGGTCCTTGAGGATCAATTGCGGCAGAGGCCGCGGATCGCGCGTGAGCTGAAGCCGGGCCTGCTCCAGATGGTTCGAGTAAAGGTGCACGTCCCCGCCGGTCCAGACGAACACGCCCGGCTCGTGCCCGGTCTCGCGCGCCAGCATGTGCGTCAGCAGCGCGTAGCTGGCGATGTTGAACGGGACGCCGAGGAAGAAATCGGCGCTGCGCTGATAGAGCTGGAGGTTCAAGCGGCCGCCAGCGACATGAGTCTGGAACAGGCAGTGGCATGGGGCCAACGCCATCCGGTCGATCTCGCCGGGGTTCCAGGCGGTCACGATCTGGCGCCGCGAAGAGGGGTCGCGTTTGATCAACTCGACCAGGCCCCGGATCTGGTCGACCTCACGGCCGTCCGACGTCGCCCAGTGCCTCCACTGCTTGCCATAGACGGGACCGAGATCGCCGTTCTCATCGGCCCACTCATCCCAGATGCTGACCTTGCGCTCTTGGAGCCAGCGGATGTTTGTGTCGCCGCGGAGGAACCAGAGCAGCTCGACGATGATAGACCTGAGGTGCAGCTTCTTGGTCGTCAGAAGCGGGAATCCGTCGCGCAGGTCGAACCGCATCTGCGCTCCGAAATGCGAAAGCGTGCCCGTCCCGGTACGGTCGTCCTGCGGTACGCCTTCGTCGAGGATCCGCTGCATGAGGTCGAGATACTGGCGCATGTCAGGCCGAGACTAGCCCGGTGAAGCGCCCGCACAAGCCCGTCGCATACATCCGTTGTGGATGGAATTGCCTCGGACACGGACGCGGTTCGAGTCGAACGGCACCGCCCTCCCGCATAGCTAGGCTGGATGCGCTATCAGCGTGCCGCACAGCCTCTCAAGCTGGACGGACCGGAAGCGGCCCGCGCGTTCTTCGCAGGCTGTTTCGCCGAGTCCGATCCCGCTCGAGAGTGCCTGTGGGTCGCGCATGTCGATCGCCAACTGAATTGCATCCATCTGTCCCGGCACGAAGGCGATGCCCACAGCGCGGGCTTGCCTCTGAAGACCGTCGTGGCGGACGCGGCGTTGCACGACAGCGCGGGCATCATACTCGCCCATAACCATCCGAGCGGGGATTGCCGGCCGAGCAGGGCGGATTGCCTGGAAACGCGCCGACTGGCCACGGCAGTTGAAGCACTCGACTGTACGGTGGTCGATCACTTCGTGTTCGGCGCAGCCGACTTCAGCAGCTTTCGCCAACTCGGGCTTCTGTGACCTCTACGCCTTGCACGCCTTGATCTGCCGGGGTTCGGGCCTGGGGCCCGCGATCCGGAAGGCAGCGAAATAGGCCTCGCCGCCGGTGATCGGCTGGAAGCGGACGAGCTTCAATCCAAGCGCAGCGAGCTCGCACCGAAGCAACTGCGGCGGCATGCCATGCCGCTTGGGCGGTCTGTCGGCGTCGACGACGATGACTTCGCCATCGGGCTTGAGGCCCTCCCGCAGGTTCCACATGAACGCGTAGGGCGATTCCACCTCGTGATAGACGTGAACCAGGAAGATTCGATCGAACGAACGGGGCGGTAGCTTCGGATCGTCGGGCTCGCCCAACTTGACCGCCACATTGTCCAGGTTCTCGCGGTGGACCCGCTGCACTAACCGTTCCTCAACCTCGGGGACGATGTCCTCGGCAAGCACCCTGCCCTGACGCCCGACCACCGGGGCAAGGCGAACCGTATAGTAGCCCTCGCCCGCACCGATATCGGCGACCACCATGCCGGGTTTGACGCCCGCGAGTTGGATGACCTGCTCGGCCTCTCCGAGCCGGTCGCGGACGTCCTCCGTCGAGAAGGAATCCCCGATGATCGGAGCGACGGCGCGATCGGCCTTGGGGAAGCGGAATTCCTCAGGCGCCTGGCGACAGGCGCCAAGGGCAGTCATCAACAAGAAAGCGGCGAACGCCCTAGTCGACATCCTCGACCTCGACCCGCTCGCCGGTAACGCGCTGCGACAAGGCCGCGGCCATAAAACGGTCGAGGTCCCCGTCGAGCACATCGCTGGGGCTGGTCGACGTCACACCGGTGCGCAGGTCCTTCACCAGCTGATACGGCTGGAGCACGTAGCTGCGGATCTGGTGGCCCCAGCCGATGTCGGTCTTGGAGGCGTTGGCGGCATTGGTCTCCGCCTCGCGGCGCTGCAGTTCCGCCTCGTAGAGACGAGCCTTGAGCTGCTTCATCGCCGAAGCGCGGTTCTTGTGCTGCGAGCGCTCGTTCTGGCAGGCGACGACGATCCCCGTCGGGATGTGCGTGATCCTGACCGCGCTGTCCGTCGTGTTGACGTGCTGCCCGCCAGCACCCGAGGCGCGGTAGGTGTCGATCCTGAGGTCCTTGTCCTCGACCTGGATGTCGATGTCCTCGTCGACCTCCGGATAGACCCAGACGCTGGAAAAGCTGGTGTGGCGGCGCGCGTTCGAGTCGTAGGGGCTGATGCGGACCAGCCGGTGGACTCCGCTTTCTACCTTGAGGTTCCCGTAGGCGTTCTCGCCTTTGACCAGGATGGTCGCTGACTTGATGCCCGCCTGCTCGCCGCTGTGATGGTCGATCAGGTCGACCTTGAAGCCGTGCCGCTCGCCCCAGCGCGTGTACATGCGCAGCAGCATCTCGGCCCAGTCCTGGCTCTCGGTGCCGCCAGCGCCCGCATTCACTTCGACATAGCTGCTGTTGGCGTCCGCCTCGCCCGCGAGGAGGGCGGTTACCTTGTCGCGCTCGGCGCGCTCGGCGAGCTCACCCAAGCTGCGTACGGCGTCGTCGGCCAGAGCATCGTCGCCCTCCGCTTCCGCCAGTTCCATAAGCTCGATCGTGTCGGCGAGCTCACGCTCGATCGCGCGGGTGGCGTTGATTGCTTCTTCCAGCCGGCGGCGCTCGCGCATGACCTCCTGGGCTGCCTTGGGGTCGTCCCACAGGGATGAGTCCTCAACCTTGGCGTTGAGCTCGTCGAGGCGCTTGAGCGCACGGTCCCAATCGAGGAACCGGCGCAGAAGCGCGAGTGCGGCATGGATTTGTTCGGCATGGGCCTGCGCTTCGGCGCGCATTGGAAAAGCTTTCGTTGGAAGGCGTCGGTTTCAGCGCCGAGCTAGTAGATGGCACCCTGATCTTGCAAGCTCGCGTCCTCATCCCGCGGCTGCCGGGCACGCACCACGCGCGGGCGCCGCTGAAGCTGCGCGACCTCTGCGGGATCGCGCTCGTCATCTTCGGCTCCAGGCTGACCCGTTCCTCCCAGCGGATGCGACCGGCGGAAGCGCCTCGGCTCGGTCTGCGGCTGGAACGCTTCCCAGATGACCGCAGACTTGGGATCTTCCTGGACCGGGAAGGCGCCGAAAACGCGACGACCGGTTGCCCGGTCGATCCTCACCCAGCGAATGCCCTGCGGAGCGACGAACGGGATCTTCGGCATGTCCTTGAAGGCGACCTGCGCAAAGTCCTTGAAGATCGGCGCGGCGATGCGTCCGCCCTGGGCATAGCCGCCCATGCTCCTGGGCTGGTCGTAGCCCAAATAAACGCCCGCAACGACTTCGGGAGTGCCGCCGACGAACCAGACGTTGGTCGGGCCCGACGTCGTGCCCGTCTTGCCGAACATCGGCCGGTTGAGGTCGCGCAGGACCGTCGCCGTGCCGCGCTCGACCACGCCTTCAAGGATGTGGACCATCTGGAAGGCGGCCATAGGGTCGAGAAGCTGCCGGTCCCGCGACGGCGGGCGGGGCATCCCCTTCCCGTCCCAGTCCGCCGCGTTGCAGTTGCCCATCACCTGGCAGCGGTTGTCGCTGCGGTAGATGACTTTGCCGGTGCGATCCTGGACATAGTCGATCATCGACGGCTTCACCGCGCGGCCCTGGTTGGCGAGGATCGCATAGGCATTGACCAGCTTCGCGACCGTCGTTTCGCCCGCACCGAGCGAGATCGAGAGATAATTCGGATAGTCGCCGACGCCGAGCTTGCGCGCATTGTCGGTGATCTTCGACATTCCGGTCTGGGACGCGGCGCGCACGGTCATCAGGTTGCGCGATTGCTCGACGCCCCAGCGCATCGTCTTCGCGCCGGAATAGCGGCGGTCGAAATTGACGAAGCATTTCTGCGGAAGACCTGGGCCTTGCGACGTGCAGAAGGGGGCATCGAGGATGATCGACGCCGGGCTCATGCCGTTTTCGAGCGCGGTCTCGTAGACGATCGGCTTGAAGGCCGAACCGGGCTGGCGCTGAGCCTGCGTGGCGCGGTTGAAATCGGACCCG
Source organism: Sphingomicrobium sp. (assembly GCA_036378895.1). Taxonomy (GTDB): domain Bacteria; phylum Pseudomonadota; class Alphaproteobacteria; order Sphingomonadales; family Sphingomonadaceae; genus Sphingomicrobium. Next base: position 19,232 of record DASUVP010000093.1, on the reverse strand, counting down.
ATGACATCGAAGCCGCCATGCATCGCGAGGATGCGCCCCGTCCGCACCTCTTCGGCCAGGAAGCCCCCACCCACTTCCGGGATCGAGCGGAGCGCGTAGCTCCTCGCACCGAGCTGCTTGACGATGACGATCATGCCCGGCCGCAGGTTGTCGAACGCCGTTCCGCCGCCTCCGCGCTTGGGCATGAGCGCCGCGCCGCGTGGAAGCGATCCCAGCGTGCCATTGGTGAACCCGATCGTCGCCTGGCTCGAATCTTTCGAAAGGACCACGGCCTTCTTCCAGTCGGGAAAGCCGGTGCCGATCGGCGTCCGGTCCAGCTCACCGGCCCAGTCGCCGTCGAGGTCGACGCTCTTGCCGATGTCGCGCCAGCCGCGGCCGCCGTCGAAGCGCGCAAGACCCTCGCGAAGGGCGTTGGCGGCCGCGTCCTGCATGACGGGGTTCATCGACGTGCGGACCCAAAGCCCTCCGGCATAGACGCTGTTCGGTCCGTCCTCGGCCTTCTCGCCGAAACGCCTGATGAGGGTGCGGCGAACTTCCTCCATGAAGTAGCCGCCCTGCTGACGGAACTTTTCGTTGCTTCCGTAGCGGATGGTGCCAAGAGACGTGGCCGCTGCGGCGGCGCGCTGCTCCGCGGTGATGTAGCCGTTGTTCTCCATTTCTCGCAGGACGTAGTTGCGGCGGTCGAGGGCCCGCTGGGTAGCGCGCACAGGGTCGTAATTGGACGGTGCTTTCGGAAGCACTGCGAGATAGGCCGCCTCCGGCAGGGTCAGCTGATTGACGTCCTTGTCGAAATAAGCGCGGCTCGCCGCCTGCACGCCATAGGCGTTACGGCCGAGGAAAATCGAGTTCAGGTAAAGCTCGAGGATCTGTTCCTTGCTGAGCGTGGATTCGAGGCGGAAGGCGAGGATGGCTTCCTTGGCCTTGCGGCCGATCGAATAGCTGCTGTCCTGAAGCAGATATTTGGCGACCTGCTGGGTGATGGTCGACCCGCCCTTGGCCCGGCCGCCGCCCGTCGCAGTCTTGGTGGTGAAGTCGAATACGGCTCCGATGAGACCCGGATAGTCGAGGCCGCCGTGGCTGAAGAACGTCTTGTCCTCGGCCGAAATGAAGGCCTGGACGACCATCGGCGGATATTCGTTGTATGAGAGCTCGACGCGGCGCTCGCGGGCGAACGTTTGGACCGGCGTTCCGTCATAGCCGCGCACGTTCGTGGGTAGGGACGGCTGATAGGCGAGCAGCTTCTCGGACGAAGGCAGGCCGCTCGCGAAATAGAGCCACATGGCCGCGAACAGGACGAAGCCCGCGGCGAATAGGTAGCCGAGCCGTCGCACCCAGGGGCGCTCGATCCAGGGATCGATCCGCTCGCGGATCCGCCCATTGAAGGCGACGAGGTCGGGCAACGGCAAGGAGGGAACAGTGAGACGTTCGAAGCGCATGCGGTGCTGCATCTAGCGCCTCTGGCGCGGGGCTGAAAGGCTTGAGGTCAGCGGACGATGCGCGAGGCGACGTCGGCTTCGATGGCCTGCGCCAAAGCGGCGACGATCCGTGCCCTCTCCTCCGGCTCGAGCAACAGGGCCTCGTCCTCGCTGTTGCTGATATAGCCGGCTTCGAACAGGACCGCCGGGACTTCGGCATGGCGGAGGACCCGGAAGTCGGCGAAACGATGCGGCTCCGGACGCAAAAGATAACGGCCCGCGGACTTTCGGACGAGCCGCTCCGCGAGGGAAGCCGAAGCGTTCATCTGTTCGCGAAGCGCCAGGTCCGAAAGCATCGAACGAACCGACCCGTCGGGCTCGCTCGACAGCCCTTCGCCCGCCTTGTTCTCCTTGGCCGCCAGGCGCGCCGCCTCCGCATCCGAAGCGACGTCGGACAGCGAATAGACCGTCGCTCCCCGCGCAAGCGGGTTGGGAGCGCTGTCGATGTGCAGCGAGACATAGGCGCTCGCGCCGAGCTTTCGTCCGATCTCGGCGCGCTGGTCGAGCGTCAGGTAGCGGTCGTCTTCGCGAGTCAGCGCGACACGCACGCGGCCCCGCTCGGCGAGCTTTTCCCGAAGCTCTCGAGCAAGGAGCAAAGTAAGGTCCTTCTCGGTGCTCGCGCCCGAGACTCCACCAGCACCCGGATCGCGGCCGCCGTGACCGGGGTCGAGGACCACGATCGGTCGTCCGGGAAGGCGGGCTTCGGTAAGCCTGATCTGGCCAAGCGCCGATCCAAGCTCCACCCGCACCACGCCCGACCGCGCCTCTCCGATCAGCGCCTGCTCTTCCTCGACCGGAGATGCCGAATGCCGGTTGCTGGCGGCCCATGCGGCGGCCGCGAGCGCAACCCCGGCGATGCTGATCGCCGCGCCGGTAGTCGCTCTCGCCCGGATGGACCGTGGTGCCATGAAGTCACTCTATCACGGGAACATGGTTAACGTGCAATTATCGGTGGATTTCAGCGGTTCCGCACCACCTGTGGCAGTTGCGGCACTCGCCCGGGGATGCTAACCGCAATTAATCCGACGCCCCGTCTGGCGGCGAACGATTCAGCGCCGCTCTCAAAAGGACGCGGCTTCACAGGTTGACGCTGCATGATGCCAAGGAACGCCCACTGCCCGCTCCCCAAAGAGCGGCGCGGCACGTCTCCCGCACCGAAATCCGGGATGGTGCATGCAGCAGAGGCAACTTCACCGAAGATCGCCATGACCGTCGGCCGACACCCGACTGGAATGGCCCTATCAATCGCGCGCCCCCGCCCTTCTAGGAGCGGCCCGCGCGCCCGGAGAATTTTCAATGTCCACGCGCATGCTGATCGACGCGCGCCACCCGGAGGAGACCCGGGTTGCAGTCGCGACCGGAAACCGCATCGAAGAATTTGATTTCGAGTCCGCTGAGCACAAGCAGCTCAAAGGAAACATCTATCTAGCCAAGGTCACGCGGGTCGAACCGTCGCTCCAGGCGGCGTTCGTCGATTATGGCGGAAACCGCCACGGCTTCCTGGCCTTCAGCGAAATCCACCCCGACTATTACCAGATCCCGAAGGCCGATCGCGAAGCCCTGCTCCGCGAGGAAGCCGAGCAGGCGGCCGAGGAAGAGCGGCTTCGCAACGCCCAAGACGAGGCGGACGAGGATGAGGAAGGCGAAGACGCCGCCGAAGAGGATGGCGAGCCAGCTGATGGTGAAGCCGAAGACAGTGGCGAAGCCGCTGAGGCGAATGGCAATGGCGCCGAGGAGGCCGGCACCGGTTCCAATCGCTCGCCCGTCGATGAATCCGCCGCCGACGAACTTCGCAAGAAGCGGCAGAACCTGCGCCGCCGCTACAAGATCCAGGATGTCATCCAGCGGCGCCAGGTGCTTCTCGTCCAGGTCGTGAAGGAAGAGCGCGGTAACAAAGGCGCGGCGCTGACGAGCTATCTGAGCCTCGCCGGCCGCTACTGCGTGCTGATGCCCAACACCTCGCATGGCGGGGGTATCAGCCGGAAGATTTCGAACGGCGCCGACCGCAAGCGGCTGAAGTCGATCATGAGCGACCTCAATCTGCCGAGATCTATGGGGCTGATCGTCCGCACCGCCGGCCTGTCGCGCACCAAGACCGAGATCAAGCGCGACTTCGACTATCTAGCCCGCCTGTGGGACGAAATCCGCGAGCGGACGCTCAAGAGCAGCGCGCCCGCTTTGATCTATCGCGATAGCGACCTCATCAAGCGCGCGATCCGCGACCTCTACCACCGCGACATCAGTGACGTGATCGTCGAGGGCGAGGACGGCTACAAGGCGGCGCGGGGCTTCATGAAGCTGCTGATGCCGAGCCACGTTCGGCGAGTGCAGCTGCACAGCGAAGCTACGCCGCTGTTCCAGCGCTACGGCGTGGAGGATCAGCTGTCGGCCATGTACCAGCCAGTCGTCCAGCTGAAGTCGGGCGGCTATCTGGTGATCAATCCGACCGAGGCCTTGGTGTCGATCGACATCAACTCGGGCCGGTCGACGCGCGAGCACAATATCGAGCAGACCGCGTTCGCGACGAATCTGGAAGCCGCGGGAGAAATCGCCCGCCAGCTTCGCCTGCGCGACATGGCGGGCCTGATCGTCATCGACTTCATCGACATGGAGCAGAACAGCCATGTCCGTAAGGTCGAGAAGGCGATGAAGGAGGCGCTGAAGAACGATCGCGCGCGCATCCAGGTCGGCCGTATTTCCAGTTTCGGCCTGATGGAGATGAGCCGCCAGCGCCTGCGCACCGGCGTTCTCGAAGCCTCGACCAAGCCCTGCCCGCATTGCGAAGGCACGGGCCTGATGCGGACTGCGTCCTCCGCCGGCCTGTCGGCGCTGCGTATGATCGAGGACGAGGCTGCTCGCGGCCGCGGCGACAAGATCCTGCTCCGTGCGGGACGTGAGGCCGCCATCTATCTCCTCAACAAGAAGCGCGGCGAGCTCGGCGAGATCGAGGCGCGCTACGGAGTTTCGATCGACGTCGCCATCGACGAGAGCTTCGAAGGCGCCCGGATGAGCGTCGAAAGCTCCGGTCCGCGGCCTGTCCAGCGCCGGCCTGAGCCCACGCCGATCGAGGAAGACCTTGAGGAGGTCGAGGCGCTTCTCGGCGACGAGGCCGAGGAGGAAGAGGAAGAAGAGGAAGAAGGGCGCGAAGAGCGTCAGGAGCAGGAAGAGCGGCCCGGACGCCGTCGCCGTCGTCGCCGCCGTGGTGGCCGCGGACGCGGGCGTCGCGAAGAAGGTGAAGCTCCGGCAGAAGGCGCGGAAGCCGATGAGCCTGCGGAAGAGGTTTCAGAAGTCGCCGAGCCGCCGACCGAAGAAGAGGCCGCGCTTTCGGGCGACCGCAAGCGCCGCCGTCGCCGCGGCAAGCGCGCCGAAGCCGCCGGCGAGGACGCTGTTGCCGGAGCTCCGGTCCCGGCCGACAGCTCGCCGATGGTCGAGCGTCCGGTGGACGAAGAGCCGCCGATCGCGGAGGTTGAAGCACCGGCCGAGCCGCAGCCCAAGCGCCGCAAGAGCCGTGCGAAAAAGAAGGATGATGCGGCCGAAGCCGTAGCATCCGAGGAACCCGCACCGGCCGAAGCGCCGGCCGCTGAGATTGCGGAAGAAGCCGAGCCGGCCAAGCCTGCACGAAAGTCTCGGGCCAAGAAGGCCGAGCCGGTTGCCGCTGAGACCGCCGAATCCGCCGTGCCGACGGCCGACAATGACGAGGCTGACGCGTCTGGGGACGGCCCGCGCCGCGGTTGGTGGCAGCGCACCTTCGGGTAATCGAATTTGGGCGCGTGGCGAGGCGAACCGGCTTCGACTCCGGCTTGCTTCGCCGCTACCCTTCCGCCCATGACCGGCAAACTTAATCCGAGGTTCAGTCCGCGGGTGGATAGCGGCGCCATGAGCTCGTCGCTTTCCCGCTTCGTGCGGATGCTGATGTTTGCGCTGGTGCTCGGCCTCGCCTGTGCGAGACCGGTTGCGGCGGCCGGCGAGGGCCCTTCAATCCTCCGCGACACCGAGACCGAAGCGCTCTTCAACGACATCGCGAAGCCCCTGGTCGAGGCCGCCAGGCTCGACAACAAAAGCGTCAAGGTCGTCCTGCTCAGGGATGATGAAATCAACGCCTTTGTTGCCGGTAGCCAGAACGTCTACGTCAATTCGGGCCTGCTGACGGCGTCCGACAATGTGAACCAGCTTCAGGCGGTGATCGCCCATGAACTCGGGCACGTCGCCGGTGGGCACGCGATCCGCATCGGCGAGGGCGCGAAAACGGCTACGGGCATCTCCCTCGCCACCATGGTCCTTGGCGCAATCGCCATCGCTGCAGGCGCGCCGGAAGCCGGCATGGGCCTCATGGCGATGGGTCAGCAGGCAGCGATCGGCAACTTCCTCTCCTTCACGCGAGCGCAGGAAACGAGCGCGGATCTCGCGGGCGCGAGCTATCTCGCCACGGCCGGGATCAGTGGCAAAGGAAGCCTGGAATTCTTCAAGAAGCTCCAGAACCAGGAGTATCGGCTAGCGATCTATGCGACCGAGAGTTACGACCGAACCCATCCGTTATCGAGCGAACGAATTTCGATCCTCGAGAACCTGTACAAGAAGGACCCGGCCTGGGAGCGCCCGTCCGACCCGCAGCTCGAAGCCCGCTTCCAGCGCGTGAAGGCCAAGCTCCTCGGGTTCATCAACGGCAAGCAGGCGATCAACAAATATCCGGAACGCGACCAGACGGTTCCGGCGCATTACGCCCGCGCCTACGCCTACCACCTCGGCGCCTATCCGGAAAAAGCGCTGGCCGAAGCGGAAGCTCTCCTTAAGACCAATCCGCATGACCCCTATTTCCTCGAGCTCAAGGGTCAGATCCTCCTCGAGTCCGGACGTCCGGCAGAGGCCATTGCGCCGCTGCGCGAGGCGACTGAAAGGTCTGGACGGGCTCCGCTCATCGCGTCGATGCTCGGCCACGCGCTGATCTCGACCGAGGACAAGAAGAACCTTGCTGAAGCCAAGGGCATCCTCAAGACCGCGGTCGCCGTCGACAACGAAAACCCCTTCGCCTGGTATCAGCTGGGGATGATCTACGACCAGGAAGGCGACACGCCGCGGGCCGCGCTCGCCACGGCCGAGCGCAACAACCTCGAAGGCAATCCGAAGCTCGCGCTCGCCAGCGCGGAAATGGCCATGCGCGGAATCCCCGCCGGAACGCCGGACTATCTTCGCGCCCAGGACATCGCCATGGTGTCCAAGACGGAGCTGAAGAAAGACAAGAAGGGCAATCGTGACAGAGAATAAGGGGTCGTCGCTGGGGCCGGCGATCGTGGGAGGATTGGTTGGCGCGGCGCTGACCGCTGTCGTCCTGCTCTTCGCAGCGCCGCAATTCGTCAGCAGCCGCATCGTGCGTCAGGGCATGCTCAATGACCCGCAGATTCTCGTCGATGCCGCCGACGCGCTGCGCGACCGCCAATATGCGCCAACCCTCGCAAGCCAGCGCGGGGTCATTGAGACTCCGTTCGGCTCGTCGTGGAAGGGCGCCGAGAGGCCCGAAGTCGTGCTGGTCGAATTTTACGATTACGCCTGCCCCTATTGCAAAGCGAGCAATCCGCACGTCGACCAGCTCCTTCGCGAGAAACCCGGTCTCCGGGTGGTCTACCGCGAGCTCCCCATTCTCGGGCCCGACAGCGTGGTGGCGGCACGCCTTTCGCTGGCGGCGTCAAAGGCCGGCCGGTTCCGTCAGTTTCACGACGCGCTCTACGCTGCGGGAAGACCTGCGCCCGAGACCAACGCAGCGGCCGCGCGCATCGCGAACATCCCGCCAATCCCCGGGCAGGACGTGGCGATCGAGGCCGAGCTCAAGAAGAACTTCTCGCTCGCAAGCCAGCTCGGCGCCACCGGCACGCCATTGTTCGTCGTCGGCGACCGCGTGCTCAGCGGGGCGGTAGGATACGAGGCGCTGAAGAAAGCGGTCGAGGACGCCCAGAAGAAAAGCTGAGGCCATGAGGCCGGACCTGCGCCAATCGCTGGCAATGACTGCCGAGGCAACCGCCCAAGCGTGCGATCCGTGGTGGATCATCGGAAGCGCGGCCGTGACCCTGCACGGTGCGCACGTTCCCGACATCAAGGATGTCGACGTGCTGATGACCAAGTCGGACGCAGAGCAAGTTCTGCGCAATTTGGGACTGAGGTCGCGCCCGCCAACGTCAAGCACCATGTTCCGGTCGTCCGCGTTCGGGACCTGGACTTCGCCGCCACACCCCGTCGAAATCATGGGTGATCTCAAACTCGCGACATCAGCGGGATGGTGCCGCGTTCGGCCCAATACGCCTGAGGCGGTGACAGTCGATGGTCACCAACTGTTCGTTCCCGCGGCTGGCGAACTGATCGCGCTGCTCCGCAGCTTCGGCCGGCCGAAAGACCTGGTCCGACTCCGGCTTCTGGAAACCTAGGTCGCGCCCTTGAAGCCCTGCGCGATGACGTACCACTCGGACGAATCCTTGCGGCTCGCGGGCGGCTTCGCGTGCTTCACGCTCGCGAAATGGCGCTTCATCTCGGCGACCAGCTGGTTGTCTGCACCGCCGGCCAGGACTTTCGCCACATAGGCACCCCCGGGCCGCAGAACCTCTGTCGCGAACAGCAAGCCCGCCTCGACCAGCGCCATCGTCCTCAAGTGGTCGGTCTGCTGGTGGCCGACCGTGTTCGCGGCCATGTCAGAGAGGACGAGGTCAGCATCGCCGCCCAAAGCCTCTTTCAGCCGGCCGGGCGCACTCTCGTCCATGAAATCCATCTGCAGGATCGCGACGCCGTCGATCGGGTCGGTCGGAAGCAGGTCGATGCCCACTACCCTGCCCTGCGGCACCCGGCGCCGCACGACCTGGCTCCAGCCTCCCGGAGCAATTCCGAGATCGACGACCGCCTTCGCGCCCTTGAGCAGTCCGAAGCGCTCATCCAGTTCCAGAAGCTTGTAGGCGGCGCGGCTCCGATAGTTCTCCGCCTTCGCCCGCCGGACGTAGGGATCGTTCAACTGCCGTTCGAGCCAGCGGGTGGAGGACGGCTTCCGCCCCTTGGCGGTGCGAATACGCTTCACAGCAGGTGGCCGTCCCTCGCCATCAGTGAGCGTAGGATGCCTTCGCGGATGCCGCGGTCGGCGATGCCCAGCTTTTTCGCGGGCCAGATTTCGACGATGGCTTCCAGGATCGCGCAGCCGGCAACGACGAGGTCGGCGCGGTCGCGGCCGATGCACGGCAAGGCGGCGCGCTCGTCATGGTCCATCTCGGCGATCATCGTGCTGATCTTCTGCATCGCGTCGACCGGCACGTGGAGTCCGTCGACCGCCCTTCGATCATAGGCCGGCAATGCGAGGTGCACGCTGGCCAGGGTCGTCACCGTGCCGCTCGTGCCGAGCAGCCGGATGCCCTCTACATCGCTCGGAAGGGTCGAGGCGAAGGCCGCAAACGCACGCCTCGCCCGCTCGCGCATACGGCCATAGGCCTGAAGCCTGTCGGGCCCTTCGAGCGCCTCCCTTCCCTCGCTTTCCGTCAGCGAAACCACGCCCCACGGCGCGCTCCACCAGCTGCGGATCCGGGGCACCCCCTCCTCCTGGTCGACCAGGACCAGCTCGGTCGACCCGCCGCCGATGTCGAAGATCAGCGCTGGGCCGTCGCCCGGCTCCAGCAGCTTGTGGCAGCCGAGCACGGCCAGCCGCGCTTCTTCCTGCGGCTCGATGATGTCGAGCACGATCCCCGTCTCGCGCCGGACTCGATCAACGAACTCGGCCCCATTGCCGGCGCGACGGCACGCTTCTGTCGCCACGGACCGGGACAGTGAAACGTTGCGACGGCGCAATTTTTCGGCGCAGACTGACAATGCCCCCACCGCTCTGTCCATGGCGTCGGTCGACAAAGCCCCTGTCTGCGAGAGACCCTCGCCGAGGCGCACGATTCTCGAAAAGGCATCGACGACCGTGAAGCCGCCGTCGACCGGCCGGGCGATGAGCAGCCGGCAATTGTTGGTTCCAAGATCGACCGCGCCATAGGTGTGGCGGCAGGGAAACCGCCGCTCCGGCGATTTTGCGGGGGCCGGTCCGTGTCCTAGCGACGGAGCCGGCGCGCTGGCGATGGAATTCGCCATGAACAACGCCCGTTTCTATCCTGCACCGCCGGCAAGATCGGCGGCTGACTTGAGGCGCTTTTAACCGGCAAAAAGCACATAGGGCAAGCATGTGGCCCAGTTCGTCCCTGCGGCGTTGACAGGCGGAGGGGCGCTTTCTATCTCGCCCGCCTGCCCGCCGCGGCAATTGCCCCGTCGTCTAATGGTAAGACTACGGACTCTGACTCCGTCAATCGTGGTTCGAATCCACGCGGGGCATCCAGCCGCCAGGCTTTAAACTGGAAATTCCCGCTTGAAGATGTCGGACGTGCGCTCGATGGCCGCGATTCCGCGCTTGCCGCCCTGGCGGTCGAGCTGGACGATGAGGTCGACGACGGAGCGGACGTAGGCGATGGTGTCGAGCCGAGACAGGCCCAGACCGCTCTGCATCACCATAAGAGCGAGCTGCTCCAGCGCGCCGGAAGGCGAGTTGGCGTGGATCGTGCTGAACGAGCCCGGGTGGCCGGTGTTGATCGCGCGCAGGAAGCTAACCGCCTCGCCGCCGCGAAGCTCGCCAAGGACGATGCGGTCGGGGCGTAGCCGCAGCGCCGCCTGGAGGAGATCGTCGGTCGAGACTCGCGCCTCGCCCGTTTCGCCCTTCACCGCGATCAGGCCGACTCCGTTGCGGTTGCCGAGGCGGATTTCGGGCGTGTCCTCGACGAGGATGACGCGCTCATGCTCTGGAATCTCGCGCAGAAGCGCGTTTAGGAAGGTCGTCTTGCCGCTCGATGTGCCGCCCGAAATCAGGATCGTCGCGCCTCCGCGAACGGCCTGCCCGAGAAACTCGATGTCGCTCGTTCCCTCCGCACGCTCGTGCCACGGTTTGACCGTCTCCACCTTCGCTTCCCGCTCATAGGCGGTCAGCGGAACGTCGAGCAGTCGATGGCGCCGGATCGAAAGTGCGAAGTGACGCCGCGTCGCCGGCGGGCTGACGATCTGGATGCGTTCGCCGGTCGGCAGGGTCGCTGACAGTAAAGGCCGCTCGCGGTTGATGCCCTGATGGCTGAACCGAGCGACTTGGGCCGCGAGGCGGCTTAGCAGGACGTCGTCGATGCCGGGCGCCTCGTGGCGGGTCATGCCAGCGGAGCCCGCGCTCTCGGTCCAGACCTCGTTAGGTTGGTTGACGAGGATCTCAGTGACGTTCTCGTCCGACAGCCATTGCTGGAACGGCGCCAGATAGGCCGAAAGATAGACGCCCAGATGCGCGACTTCCGCAGCCGCGGGCGCCGGCGCGGGTACGCTCATCCGGCCACCGTCGAGAAGTCGAGATCCTTGGCGGTGAACACGCGGATCGGCTGGCCTTGGCGGACCTTGATCGTCGGCGGGATCTGACCGCTCTGCGAAGCCGCGACCGAGGCCGCGCTCTGACCGCCTGACATGAGCAGACCGGCGCCGCCGCTGGCAAGCGTCGAAGCTCCCCCGACAACCGACAGCAGGAGCGCGGAACCGAAGCGCTTCATGAAGTGGCTGTCGACCGTGCCGGTTAGGCCCGTCTGGCCGGCCGCGTCCACCGCGGGCGACGCCAGGGCGACCGACACTCCGTCCGGACGGATAAGGCGCGTCCACATGACGTAGGCGCGGGTCTGGCCCGCGGCCACGCCGCTCTTGTACTGGCCGATCAGGCGCGACGAGCGCGGGACGAGAACGCGGCTGCCGTCGAAGCTGCGGACGTCGCTGCTCACGACGGCGCGGACATAGCCGGGCAGGTCGCTGTTGATCGCCGTCTCGAGCACTGCCGGGATCAGCGTGCCTTGGGAGACGGTCTGACCCGGGTTCTTCATCCGCGTGGCCTTCGCGACCTCGCTTCCCGTCGAGGCGCTGAAGACGTCGCCGCCGGCGCCGGGCGCTGCGGCTGATGCGTCCGGACCGCTCGAATCGACGATAAGCGCCGGGGCGCCGTGCCGGTTGAGGACTGCCGTCTCCGCGATCTTCACGCCGACCGCCGGCTCGCCGACGATTGGCGGCATTACGCCTGGCGCACCGACCGGTGCGGCGGCACCGGGCGCGAGCTGCGTCAGGGCTTCCGGCGGGACAACCACCCCGGCGGGGCCGGCCGGCTTTGCCTGCGGCAATGCGACGGTGGCCGGCTGCTTTGTCGGCTGCTGCACATCGCGAGAGCCCGACATGGCTCCGAAGGTCGCGACGCCTAGGAGCAATGCTCCGCCAACGCCGACGGCCATGCCCATTCCGTCCTTCTTGCGGCTCTGCTGCGCAACGAGCGGAAAGGCGTTCCGCTTGGCGAGTGCGAGGGCCTCCGGCTCCAGCTCGATTCTGGGATCGGACTGCTGGCGCTCCTCGATCAACATCAGTGCGTTCTTCATATCAGCGCTCCGCGATCCGGACGGTTTGTTGCTTGGGCGGGTTGCGGTTGATCAGAACCGCCGTCTTCTTGCCGAGGCGCATGACCAAGGTGTTCGGCACTTCATCGACGACGATGAACTGGCCCTGCAGCCGGTAGTTGATCAGCCCCTCGCGGCCCTTCTGGTCCCGCTCGAACAATGCGGGCATGGGAGCACCCGCCTTCCACTGCAGGTAGAGCGCACGGCCATCGTCATAGTAGCGGGCCGGGAGGATCTCCTTGTCGCCCTTGCGCTTCCAGTCATAGTTCAGCTTCGGATGAGCAACCGCTGCTGCGGGCGCGGCCGCATTGGCGAGGAGCTGCGGGTAGGCGATCCGCTGCTGCGGAGCTGTGGGCCGCGGAGCGCCATAGGTGAAGCGCAGATTGTAGAGCGGGGTATTCCCCGACGGTGCGACACTGAGGTCGAACAGGTAGACGCGCTGGTCAGTGACCACGGTCATGTTGGTCTGCGCCTTGCCCATCAGCGGCTTGAGGAAGAGCAGGTTGGCGCGCTTGTTGGGCGTCACCTGCCAAGCGGCGGAATCGCCGACCGCGACATTCTCAATCGACTCGCCCTGGCCGAACTCGATCATCGACTGGAAGCCGAGACGGCCCTTCACGGACACGACCTTGTCGGCCTCGTAATGAACGGTCTGCAGGCGCCCGTCGGACTGGGCGAGCGCGGGCGTGGAGAAAAGAGCCAAGGCCAGGAAGGCGGCCGGGATCTTCGTCATGTACTGGTCCTCTGGAGTTGCGCTGTGCGCGGTCGATAATGCCGGCTCAGACTGCCGAGACGCGGGTCCGAGCGCGGTTGCGGTGAAACTGGAATGCTGTCGTCTCCCCGACCCGCCGCCGAATAGAGCGGATAGGTCGGAGCGGGCGAGCGGTCGTGAGCCGGCGCGGCCGAGCTGGATGCGGCGTTGACGATGGCGCGCATCCGCGGATCGCTGCTGCCGCTGGCCTGCACGGAGGATGCTTCACTCTCCGTAATCAGCTGCTGCTGGCCCTGGGCCGAAGCGATCGGCGATCCGTCGTCCTTGCGGTCGCGGTTTACACTGAACGGCAGGCGCCATCCGGCAACCATCGTGCCCGCGATCTTCAGGCACAGGACCATCAGCGCGCAGTAGACCGCCGCGGCCAGGAAGAGCGTTGTCGTCAGGCGAAGCGGGACCTGGCCTCCGGCAGCCGCCAGCGAATCCAGCATCGGCGACAGCATGGCGATGGTCGCGCCGCCGATCAGCACCGCGAGCAAGGGAGTCAGCGCGAACAGCACGGCGGCCTTCAGCCAGCCTTCGAACAACCCGCGACTACCCTCGAACAAACCGCAGATGATGAAGATCGGCCCCAGCGCCAGCATGGCCGCCAAGGCGATCCTGGCAACGAGCAGGACGCCGACGGTCCCGAGCAGCAGAAGTAAAGCGGAGAGCCAGAGCAGATCCGGGCCGGATGCGAGCGAAGTCGATTGCGGCAGGGCTGCCGTATTGGCTTCCGTGAGTGCGGCAGCCTGCGCCACCACCCCGAAGATCATGTCCAGGCGGTCAGCGAACAGGGATGTCGCGCTGCCCTGCGAGCCGATCAGCAAGCTCGCGATCTGGTCGGGAGCGCCGACGAGCAAGTTCCAGATGACGGACTGGTAGGCCACCCACGATGTCGCGAAGGTCAGCGCGATCCCCAGCGTCATCATCCGCGGAGTCAGGCTGGAGACCGTCAGGGAAGTGCGGCCCGTCAGCAGCCCGATCGCATAGAAGGCGATGTACAGGGTCAGCGCGAGCGTGAGCGCTTGCCCGAGCAGCGCGTCCGATCCGAACATGCGGGAGAAGGCAAACGACGCGGCCTCGCCGCTCATGCAGTCGACGACACGAAGCGCCTCGGCGATGCCCGATGGCCCGCCGTCGCCGAATGTCGGGCAGCTGCTCACTCGGCAGCTTCCAGATACATGCCGTCGCCTTCAGCATCATGTCCCGGCCACGGCGAGCGGGTGAGCAACGGATACCAGTGCGCGGGATCGTCGCCGACGCTTTGCCGAATGGCATCCAAGCGGCGGACGGTGGCCTCGCGGCCGGACAGGATCGTCAGCAGCTCCGGCATTCCGGACAGGTCCAGGCGGACGACCACGCTGTGGTTCGCGTGCCGGATGAGGAAGCAGCGGCTGTGCGCGGGAAGCGAGCGGATCAAGTCCAGCTCGTGCGCCGACAGGCCGAAGCCCGCGCAATAATCTTCCGCCTTCGCTTTCGGGTTGGGCATGAAGATCATCGTCGCCGTCTGCTCCACAAGCGCCGCCGAAATCCGGCTGTCGAGCGCGTCGCGCGCCGACTGGGTGGCGAAGCCGACGATCGCGTTGCGCTTACGCAGCGTCTTCAGCCAGTCGCGAATGCGGGCGGCGAACACCGGGTCGTCGAGCGCCTTCCAGCCTTCGTCGATCAGCACCGAGGTGGGCTGGCCGTCGAGCCGCTCGTCGATGCGATGGAAGAGGTACATCATCGCCGGAGTGCGCAGCCGCGGGCTGTCGAGCAGCGCGGTCATGTCAAAGCCGAGGATGCGCGCGCTCAGGTCGAGCTCATCGTCCTCATTATCGAACAGCCAGGCATGCTCGCCTTTGCCGATCCACGGCTCGAGCCGGGCGCTCAGGTCGCCGGCTTCCGGACGGCTGCGTCCGCCGAGCAGCTCCTGGAAGTAGCGGAGCCTGCGGAACGCCGGGTCATGGTCGAAACAGGCGTCCACCGCCGAGGCGATCGCAGCCAGCTCTTCGGGGCCTTCCGCATTCAGGAGGACGCCCAGCCAGTCTCGCAGGAACGCCTTGTTATTGGCATTGTTCGGCAGGCGGAGCGGGTTGAAGCCCGTGGGCTCACCCGGACGAAGGACCGAATAATGGCCGCCCGCCGCGCGGAGGAAGATCTCGGCGCCGCGGTCCTTGTCGAAGAAGATGGTGCGCGGAGCGAACTTCTGCGCCTGCGCGGCGAGGAAGTTGAGCACGACCGTCTTGCCCGATCCCGAGGGGCCGATAATCGAGAAGTGGCCGAGGTCGCCCTCGTGGAAGTTGAAGAAATAGGGAGTCGAGCTGGTCGTCTCGAGGACCGACACCGCGTCGCCCCAATGATTGCCCGACGGCTTTCCGACGGGGAAACCGTGAAGCGAGATGAAGCCCGCGGCATTGGTCGTAGAGATGAGCGCCCGCCGCACGACATAGGCTTCGTTGCCCGGAAACTGGCCCCAGAAGGCAGGCTCGAGATTGACGTCCTCGCGAACCGCGATCGCTCCGATGTCGGCGATCCCCGCGGCGGCGGTCGCCATTGCGGTATCGAGCTCGGCAAGATCAGGTGCCCGGACCATCAGGCTGAGGTGATGGTCTCCGAAGCCGGCCTGGCCGGCGCCGAGCGCATCACGCGCGGCAAGCATCTCGCGGCGTTCGGTGCTGCTGTCCTCTTCGCTCGCCTTCTGCCGGCGAAGCGCAAGATCGATCCGCTCGCGCGCGATCTGGCGATCGGCGGGCGCGAAGGTCTCGGTGAGCACAAGCTCGCACGGCAGGCGAAGGATATTGTCGATGACCCCCGGGCGCGTCTCCGCCGGATACTCCTTGATCGACAGCATGGCGGCGAAGCTGCGGCCGCCGGCGCCCGCGGTCTCGATCGCGTCGAGACCGAAGCTGATGCGCTTGTAGGGAAGGTGATGACCGAGATCGCTGTCGTCCGCAGGGAGGACGACTGGACGCATCTCGCCATTGTAGATGCTCGAGAGGAATTCGAGCGGCTCCGAAAGCTCTCCCGCATCGGTCCGATAGCGCGAAAGCACCCGCGCACCGTACGGCTCTAGGCCCGCGAGCAGCGACGCGGTCGCCGCCTCAAGGTCGCGGATCGCGCCCGGATCGTCGTCCCGGCCCGGTCCGAAACAGCGCTGAAGACGCTCCGGCCAGCCGGTCTTGCCGCGCGCGGGGCGGCGGACGATCGTCAGGAACTGCTCGTTGACGAACAGCTTGCGCCCGGCAAGGCGGTCGTCCCACTGCCGGCCGATCGCGGCGCAGAAGGGAGATTCGAACTCGCCGCCCGAAGCGACGGTCACCCGCCGGCGGACCACGTGATGATAGAGCACGAAGCGCGCGTCGAGCACGCTCCGAAGCAGGATCTCGCGGACCGACTGCGCATGATCGAGCTGGTCGTTGTCCTGCGTCTCGAACTCCATTCCGCCGATGTGCAGCGTGCGCATGATTGCGCCGTCGCGTAGGCGGATGGTCGAATCATCGATGTGCCGGTCGAACGGCAGACGGTCGCCAGCGCGAGCTTCCCGCTTCATCCACTGGGCTGGCCCGGTCCACTTCATGTCACGCGCCTCCTCAAGGCGAATAGCTGTTGCAGCCCCAGCGCTTGTAGTTGCGCACCCGGGGGCAGCGGCTGACCTTGGTCAGCCAGAGATCGAAGACCCGCGGCTCGCGCAGGCACAGGAAATAGCCGACGGCGTGGATCGCCAGCGCCGCCGGGAGTGCGAGGAACGACCGCGTCAGAAGAAAAAGCTCCGTCGTCACGGCCGCGTTGATCACGAAAAAGTTGAACGTAACCCCCGCGAACATCTGCGGCCTGGTGAGGGCGCGGAAGAGCGGTGCGCGCACCTACGCTAGCCCGAGACCGCAGCGGTTGACTGGATGCCCGACACGATCGCCGCCGATCCGAACAGGATGAAGCAGCCGATGATGACGGTTGCGCCGACGCGCCAGTTGAGGCGGCCGGTGAGCATCATGAAGCCGACCATCGCAACGGCGATGACTGCGACCGACGTGGCGACATTGCCGAGCAACGTGCCCTGCAGCCAGCTCAGCGCCGAGACGATCGGTCCCGAGCCCTGCGGGTTGGCCTGCGCCAATGCTGCCGTCGGCATGGCAGCGGCGGTCAATGCGACCACCTTGCTGACAACCTTCACTTCAAATTTCCTTCTCTGATCGAATTGGCCGCGAGGCGCGCGACAATGGCGCGCACATAGGCCTGCGTTTCAGGAATCGACGGAATTCCCCCTGCCGTCATCACCCGCCCCGGACCGGCGTTATAGGCCGCGAGCGCCTTCTCAACGTTCCCGTCGAAACGGTTCAGTTGCTGGCGAAGGTACCGCGCACCCCCCGAGAGATTCTGTATCGGGTCGCGCGGGTCGACGCCAAGGTCACGCGCCGTACCGGGCATCAATTGCGCCAAACCGATGGCACCGACCCGAGACCGGGCCGACGGGTTCCAGCGGCTCTCCTGCCAGACCACGGCCTCCAACAGATACGGGCTGATTTCATTGGCGTTCGCGACGTCCACGAGTGCCTTGGCATAGGCCCCGGACCAGCCTTTATCGGTAAGGACTGTGATCGCCGAATCGGGCACGGACGCGCCTTCCTCGGACGCGGCCGCCACTGCCGCCTCAGACGAGGACCAGGTCGCGTTCGGCGCGTCGGACAGCACCTTCACGGTGCCGCCCTCGCCCACTTCCAACACCTCCGCCCGAGCCGCGCCGGCAGAGCCGAGCGCGGCCGCAAGGGCGATGAGGCGAGCCACGATCACGGCGACGGCACCAATCGCTGCGGGTTCTTCCACCCGTAGGACGGCTGCCCCGCACCCTTCAGGTCAAAGCCGTTGCCGAGCTGTCCACCCGAGCAGTTGAGCAGCCTGTTGATGCAGTTCTGCCACCACATGTCGTGAACGGTTGGATCCCAGGCCATGAAGAAGTCGGCGTGGAACGTATGACCCGCGGGCTGCCCGGGAGCCATGTGGTCGGAACTGAGCTTCCACAGCGCCGTGTTATCGCCCGCGGCCACCGTATACCAGGCGCCCAATGTGAAGGTCGGGATGTTGTACGGATGCGTCGTCGGACACTTGAGGTAACCCCAGGTCCCGTACGACGCATAGGCGACGTGCGACCGGTGGTCCGGGCTGTCGAGATTCTTGCCGTCCCAGCATTCCGGCGCCTCGATCAAGGCTCCGAGCTGGTTGCCGGCGGGGCAGTTCGCGAGCGCCGTCGTGAGGCTGCTGTAGTTTCCAGGCGTGCCGGTTGAGCCTTGGCAGTTGAACCGAAGCGAGCCGGTGCGTCCCTGATTGGCGCCGGTCGGGTCCCAGCCGAAGATGAACTTGATGCCGTTCGGCAGCTGGATAGCCTTGCCGAGATATTTGGCATTCGCCGGATTGCTGACCGTGGGGTCCGACTGCGGCCGCTGCTTGTAATAGATCGAAACATAGTCGGGCTTGACCACATTGCCCTTGCCGTCGAGCATCGCCGGCATCCAGTAGGCCGAGCGATTGGCCGCAACGCCCTGACCGGTCCAGTTGCACGTTGAATCGCCCGCGGCGCGCAGGCTCGCATAGGTCGAATGCGCGTCCGCCGTGACGTTGCCGTAATACTGGTGAAGGTGCGATTTGCCCGGCTGTCCGGGAAACAGGATCGGATCGTCATAAGAGAGCTGGCCCGCGCCGCAGATGAAGCGGAAGGCGCCCACAATGTCGGGAGCGCCCGAACCGGGATTTGAGCCGGAATTCCAGATCGCCGTGTTGACGTTGAAGTTGGACGCAATTGCAGCCAGGCCTGCCAGCGTCGGACTGGGCACGGTCGTGCCCGGCACGGGTGCAGGCGTCGGCGCAGGAGTCGGAGCAGGGGTAGCCGGAGTGTTAGGGCTCGATGGAGTTTCGGTCTGTGCCGCCTGACTCTTGGAAACTTTGCAGCCCGGCAGAACGGCAAGCAGAATTAAAGGCGCGGCAAGCGCCTTGATGGAATTGAATTTAATGAGACCCTCCCAGGTCCTCAATTGAACCATACCCCCTGGCAGGCTTCTTCACCCCGAACTGCACTGCCAACAAGATATTGCGGCTGTTCTCACGACGTGTCGGTATATTTTACAGGCGAGTGGAGGAACGCCGGAAGAGTAACGTAAACATTGCGTTAAGCGTCGGATAATGTGGCGCCGGTCTACTGAAATTTCTGTCAGTAAGCCCAAAGCCGAATGGCGATTCGACTTCCGATGGAACGCGTGCCCCTCAGTTTCTGCGTCTTAAAAGCTCGGCCGCCTCGCGGACCCTCTGTGCTTCGGACAAGGGTGCGACCAGCACGTGATCGCCCGTCGCGATGACGATCATGTCCTCCAGCCCGATGGTCACGATCTTCGGGCCCGTCGACTGCAGAAGGCTGCCGCGGGTGCCGATCGCATGCGAGCGTGCATCGAGAACATTCCCGTCGGAATCTTTCTGGGCGAGGTCATGGACCGCGGTCCAGTTTCCGACGTCCGACCAATCGAGCTCAACCGGGACGACCGCAATCCGGCTGGAGTGCTCCATCACGGCATAGTCGATCGACGT
>DASUVP010000092.1:0-3943 GCA_036378895.1 Sphingomicrobium sp. | reverse complement strand
GTTCCCAAGTGCACGCGAACTGCTGGTGACTTTGAACATTCTGAACATTCGCGCCGCGTTCGCGTAGGACATCCATGCCTCCCAAACGATCAGCCGGACTGCCCAGCCGCAAGCAAATTCTCGACTTCATAGCAACGTCCGACCAGCCGGCGGGCAAACGGGAGATCGCGCGCGCCTTCGGTCTTTCGGGCCAGGACAAGATCCAGCTCAAGGCTTTGCTCAAGGACATGGCTGACGAGGGGCTGATCGACAGCGCCCCCGGCCGGGCGTTCCACAAGTCCGGCGGCGTCCCCAAGGTCACCGTGCTGCGCATCGTGGAGGCGGACGACAGCGGAAACATCTTCGCCGTTCCGGAGCAGTGGCATGCCGACGGCCCGCCGCCGCGCCTGCGAGTGCTAGAACGCGGCCGGCGCGGTGCGCTCGGGATCGGCGACCGCATCCTCGCCCGGACCGAAGAGCGCGGGCAGGGCTATGTGGCCCACCCGATGAAGAAATTGCAGCGCACCGCCGAGTTGGTGCTCGGCGTCGTGCGCAAGGAAGGCGAACGCTTCTGGCTGACCCCGGTGGAGAAGAAGGAGCGGCGCGAGCTTGCGATCAGCGACCTGAAGGACGCCGAGCCCGGCGACCTGGTCCTTTGCGAAGTCTCCGGACGCCCGCCGCGAGTGACTGCCCGCGTGGACGCCGTGCTTGGCGATCCGTTCGCGCCGCGAAGCTTCAGCCTCATCGCGATTCACAAGCACGGCCTCCGCCACGAATTCCGGCAGGACGCGATCGACGAGGCGCATCGCGTCGAGCAGCAGAAGCTGGGCGAGCGCGAGGACCTGACGCATCTGCCGATCGTCGCCATCGACCCCGCCGACGCCCGCGACCATGACGATGCCATCTGGGCAGCGCCGGACGACGATGAGGACAACAAGGGCGGCTGGAAGGTGATCGTCGCGATCGCCGACGTCAGCTTCTACGTCCGCCCAGGCTCCGAGCTCGACCGCGAGGCGAGGGCGCGCGGCAACAGCGTCTATTTCCCAGACCGCGTCGTACCGATGCTGCCGGAGAAATTGTCCGCCGATATCTGCTCGCTGAAGGAAGGACAGGTCCGCGCGGCAATGGCTTGCCACATGACGATCGCCAAGGACGGCTCCCTCAAGAGCTGGCGATTTACACGCGCCAAGATTTGCGTCGCTGCAAACATTGCCTACGAGGATGCGCAGGCCGCGATCGACGCTGCGGGGGAGGAAAAGACCGAAGTCAGCTCTCCGACCTGCTCCATGCCCGAGGTCGAGGGTGCGGTTCCGGAGGAACTGGTCCGAACCGCTCTCCAGCCGCTCTGGGGTGCGTGGCGCGCTTTGCTCGCCGCCCGCAACAAGCGCGAACCGCTCGAGCTGGACATCCCCGAGCGCCGCGTAATGCTCGACGAGAAGGGCCGCATCACGTCGATCGCGCCGCGCGACCGGCTGGATGCTCACCGGCTGGTCGAGGATTTCATGATCGCCGCCAACGTCGCCGCCGCCCGCGCGCTGGAGGCGAAGAAGGCCCCGGTCATGTACCGGGTGCATGAGGCCCCGGGTCGCGAGAAGCTGGTCGCGTTGAAGGACTATCTCGCGACCTTCGATCTCGAATTCGCTCTCGGCCAGGTGATCAGGCCCGCGACCTTCAACGCCATCATTGCGCGCTTCGGCGAACGGGAGGGGCGCCAGGAGATCATGGAGCAATTGCTGCGGACCCAGATGCAGGCGCGCTACTCGACCGAGCGGCTCGGCCATTTCGGTCTCTCGCTGGCCACCTACGCCCATTTCACTTCGCCGATTCGCCGCTATGCCGATCTTGTCGTCCACCGTGCGCTTACTCGGTACTACCGCCTCGGCGACGGCGGGCTGACCGATCATGAGGCGGAGGCGATGGAGGTCACCGGCGAGCTTATCTCCATGCTCGAGCGCCGGGCGATGGAGGCGGAGCGCGACACCGTCGACCGCTATGTCGCCGCCTTCCTTGCGGACCAGGTCGGCCAGCTCGTAGAATGCCGGATCACCGGCGTGCAGCCCTTCGGCTTCTTCGCCACGGTGGAGGACCTCGGCGGGGACGGCCTGGTCCTCGCGCAGACGCTGGGCCAGGAATATTTCCGCTACGACGAGGCCGCGCGGCAGCTCGTCGGCGAAGAGAGCGGCGAGACATATCGCGTCGGCCAGCGCCTGACGCTCCGTCTCGCCGAGGCCAATCCCGTCAGCGGCTCGCTTCGGTTCGAGCTTCCGGAGGGCAGCTACGGCGGCCAGCGCCAGGCGCCGCAGCGCCGCGACCGGGTGCGCGGCGGCAATCGCCGCGGCCGGCCGGCGAACATCCGCCACGATTCCCGCCGCCGCTGAAAACAGGTATGGTCCACTGACAGGGGGCTGTGAACATGGCGAGAGTATTGCGTTGGACCGGGTACGTCCTCGGCGGGTTGGCCGTGATCGCCGTTGGCGCGGCATTGTTCGTCTGGGCCGCCTCGGACATGAAGCGGACCGAGATCGCAGCCCGGCCCGAGCGCCTGGCGACGCCAGCCCCCGCGCAGCTCGCCGACGGCCCGCGGCAGCTCCGAGTGCTCGGCTGCCTGAGCTGTCATGGCGAAATGCTCCAGGGCGACCTCTTCATGGACGAACCGGGGCTGGCGAAAATCTATGCGCCGAACCTGACACTCGTCGCGGCGAAGGCGTCCGACCAGCAGCTTGCCCAAGCGATCCGCCAGGGGATCGGCCATGACGGGCGCCCACTGCTGGTCATGCCTTCGGAAGGCTATCAGTTCATGACGGATTCCGAGGTCGCGGCGCTGATTGCGGCAATCCGGACGATACCGAAGGGCGGTCGGGATACGCCCGTGGCAACCCTTGGGATGAAGGGGCGCGTGGGCCTCGTGATCGGCAAGTTCCATACGGCACCGGAGCTTGTCGAGACCTACCGCAATTCGCTCCTCCCGGAATTCGGCCCGCAATTCGCCGCCGGACGCCATATCGTCTCAATCAATTGTTCGGAGTGCCACGGCCCCAATCTTCAAGGGAAAGAGGTCAAGCCCGGCTCTGTCGCCCCGGACCTGTCGATCGCAGGTGCATACGATTTGAATCAGTTCAAGACCCTTCTGCGCACCGGCGTCCCGCCGGGAGGCAAGAAGCTGGGCATGATGGCCAGCGTCGCCCGCGAGGATTTTTCGCACCTCAAGGACGAGGAGATCGCGGCGATCCACGCTTACCTCGTAGAGCGAGCTCGAAGGGCGCCCTGACAACGGTCGTCGCAACCTTCGCCGGGCCGGAGTATTGGGCCTGCAGCGAAAGGAAGCGTGCCATGGCCTACAAGATCGCGATACTCGTCGGCAGCCTGCGCGAAGGAAGCATCAACCGGAAGATCGCGAGATCGATCTGCGCGCTCCGCAACGAAAATCTCGATTGCTCGATGATCGAGATCGGCGACCTGCCACTCTACAATTCGGACCTGGACGAGAGTCCGCCGGCGCAATGGACTCGTTACCGCGAGCAGGTTGGCGCAGCGGACGGCGTATTGTTCGTCTCACCCGAATATAATCGCGGGATCCCGGGCGTACTAAAGAACGCCATCGACGTCGGATCGCGCCCTTACGGGAAGAGCGTGTTCGACAAGAAGCCGGCGGCGATCGTCACGGCCTCGCCGGGCTCGATCGGCGGCTTCGGCTCCAATCATCAGATCCGGCAGGCGGCGGTGTTCCTGAACATGCCGGTGATGCAGCAGCCGGAAGCCTATCTGGGTCATGTCACTGACGATGCGTTCGATGCGGATGGTTGCCTGAAGGAAGGTCAGCTCATGGACCTGGTTACCGTTCTCGCCCACGCTTTCTCCGGCTGGGTCGAGACGATCCTGCGCTCGCGGGCGCTGCTCGCCGAGGATTCGGCCCATGCCGCTCAGGCCAAAAAGAAAGAGGCCGAGCTAGCCGGCTGAGCGGGGC
>DASUVP010000091.1:0-13082 GCA_036378895.1 Sphingomicrobium sp. | reverse complement strand
CTTCCCACATGGCCGCACCGGTTTCGAGGTCGGGCATGATGACCGCGATGATCGCCGAGTGGGGCTCCTCGGTGCCGAGCTTGAAGCCGAGCTGGCGGAGGCCGGCGTGCAGGCGTTTCGAATTCTCCCACAGGTGCGCGCGCTTGTCGGCCGAATCCATCAGCTTGCGGATCGACGTCGCCGCGGTCGCAACGACCGAGGGCGGAAGCGAGGCAGTGAAGACGTAAGGGCGGCAGACCAGCCGGAGGATCTCGAACTTCGGATGGTTGGAGACGCAGAAGCCGCCGACGGTGCCGACCGACTTGGAAAAGGTGCCGATGATGAAGTCGACATCGTCGATCACGCCCTGCGCCTCGGCGACGCCGCGGCCGTTCTCGCCGATGAAGCCCATCGAATGCGCTTCGTCGACCAGCACCATCGCGCCATTCGCCTTTGAGACCGCGACCATTTCCTTAAGCGGAGCAATGTCGCCGAGCATCGAATAGACGCCTTCGAGGACCACCAGCTTGCCCGCACCCTCGGGCACGCGCTTCAGCCTTTTCTCGAGCGCTTCGATGTCATTGTGGCGGAAGGGAACGATCTGAGCATTGCCCATCGCGCAGCCGTCGTAGATCGACGCATGGCTGTCGATGTCGAGGATGATATAGTCATCCTTGCCCGCGATCGTGGAAATGATGCCAAGGTTCGCCTGGTACCCGGTCGAGAACACCATCGCATGGTCCATGGCGTAAAAGTCCTTGAGCGCGTCCTCGACCGCGCGGTGCCCGGCATAGGTGCCGTTGAGCACGCGGCTCCCGGTCGTGCCGGAGCCGAATTCATCCAGCGCCTTCTTGCCCGCCGCGACGACGTCGGGATCGAAGGTCATCCCCATGTAATTGTAGGTGCCGAGCAGGATCGTGCGGCGGCCGTTGCAGATGGCGACGGTCGGGCTCTCGACCTTCTCCATGACCAGGTTGAAAGGGTCGGTGACTCCGCTCGACAGCAGGCCTTCGCGAAGCGCGATCAGCTCGTCGAACTTGGAGAAGAGGTCGCTCAACGCTCGCTCTCGAGCTGGCGGACTGCGTCGACGAGCTGGTCGACCGTTTCGATCTCCGCGGCACGGTTCATGCTGATGAGGATGTCGAACTCGTCCTCGACCGAGGCTACGAAGTCCATCACCGTCAGGCTGTCCCACTCGAGGTCCTGCGCGAAGCGGGTGGTGCCGCTGATCTCCACGCCCTTCTTGTTGAAGGGGTCGATCAGGTCACGGATCTTGGCTTCGGTATCGTCGCGGTCGGTCATGTGGGCGCCCTATTCGGAGGTCCGCGCTTTCGCAACGCAATCAGGCGCAAAAGCGGCAGCGGAAGGTCGGAAATTCGTTCGAATCTTCACAAATGTTCACACTGGCCAAGATCACGAAATTGACCGTGCAGCGCACGATTCCGGTGCCCGCGGCGGTCTTAGGGGCCAGATCGAAAGTTGACGGTGTGTGACCTTCGTCAACCGCTTCGGGGGACAGGCAGAGGTGTAGACGTGATCCATCTCGCAGCTTGGACCACAACTGGCAGCCTGTAGGAAAGCAATTTGTCGTGTAGTCGAAGTGGCGGCCCATGCGCCGCATCGAATTTCGATAATAAACTTGCTGACCAACGATATACTGATTATCGTTTATCGATATTACGAGTCGTTGGAGTGCAATGCCGATGTCCCGACCGAAATCCACCGCGCTGCCTGTCGCCTATGTCTTGTTGCGCCTTCTCGTCCTCCTGAACTGGCTGATCGGAGCCGCGATACTCGCCTTGCTTGTCGCCTTGCCCAACCGGGAATGGATCATGAGCGCGCTCGACCTTAGTCCGGGTGCGGAAGCCGAGCGGATCGTCTGGGGATTGCGCGCCATCGCGGTGGTCGGCCTCGTCACCATTCCAATCAACCATGCGATCCTGAAGCGCTTGCTCGCGATGGTCGCGACTGTCCGGGCGGGCGATCCATTCGTCCCGGCCAACGCCTATCGGCTCAGCGCGATCGCCTGGTTCCTGGTCGCGCTCCAAATCCTCGGCTTGGTCATCGCCGTCATTGCCCGGTTCATTTCGACCGAGACGCACCCCATCGAGATCGACGGCACGTCGTCGCTCAACGGCTGGCTTGCCGTATTCCTCACCTTCGTCCTCGCCCGCGTGTTCGCGGAAGGCACGCTGATGCGCGAAGACCTCGAAGGGACGGTGTGACGTGGCGATTGGCGTCAAGCTTGACGACTTGCTTCACGACCGGCGGATGACTCTGACCGAACTCGCGGAGCGGGTCGACATCACGCTCGCCAATCTGTCGATCTTGAAGACCGGCAAGGCGCGGGCGATTCGCTTCTCGACGCTCGACGCGATCTGCGACGCGCTGTCGTGCCAGCCCGGCGACCTGCTCGAGTTCGTGCCCGACGCCGAAGCGGCCGAGCAGCCGCGCGCCGCCTGAGGAGACACGAGATGCCCAGCTGGCTCCACCTCGCGATCATGGCAATTCACATTGCCGCGGGCGTGCTCGCGCTTCCGGCGGGGACGCTGGCGGCGGTGGCGCGCAAGGGCGGATGGCTGCATTCGCGGGCGGGAACGGGCTTCGTCGCGGCGATGTGCACGCTCGGAATCACCGCCGCGATTCTCGGACCGTTCCGGCAGCCGATTCCGCTTTCGCCGCTGGTCGGAGTGTTCGTCTGCTATTTCGTCTTGACCTCATGGGTCACGGCCCGCCGCCGCGACGGGACAACCGGCTGGTTCGAGGCCGGCGCGGCCGTCGTCGCGCTCGGCTTCGCCGCAGCGACCCTGTTCGGCGCAGTGAACGGAAGCACGACTCCGGCGGGCCGCGGGCCGGTGTTCGTCATCGCGGCGTTGTCGCTGCTGGCCGGGCTGGGCGACCTCAGGGCGGCGCTGCGCGGCAGGCTCACCGCCGCGCAGCGGATTCGCCGTCACCTGTGGCGGATGTGCTTCGCTTTCTTCATCGCCACCGGCTCGTTCTTCCTCGGTCAGCAGGATCTGTTCCCAGCGGCGGTTCGCGGCTCGCCGGTCCTGTTCATCCTGGGTTTTGCGCCCTTTGCCCTCATGGCCTGGTGGCTCGTCCGGATCCGCTTCTCGAAAGCGTTTCGGCGCCTCGGCGAGACTAGAGCCAGCCTTCCGTCCGATACCATTCCGCAGTTTGAGCAAGTCCCCGCTCGGTAGCGATTTCCGGGCTCCAGACGTCCTTCGCCGGAGCGCTCGACGAGCTGACGACCCAGTCGGGGTGGCAGAAATAGGCGGCGCGGTCGGGTGTCAGCTTGGCCCTGTCGCGGCGCACGAAGCGATCGACGGCGGCTCCGAACCGAAGCAGAGGGCGCGGGGTCGCGAACGAGACGGCGCGTCGTCCGACCGCACGGCCCAGAGCGCCGGCAAATTCGCGATGGGTCCAGCCACCTGAGCGGCCGTCGTCAGGTTCGAGCATTTCCTTGTTCGGGTAGCGGCTTTCGGCGAGCACGAGGAGCAGGCGCGCGAGGTCGTCGACGTGGATCAGCGAGAGGCGCCCCCTTGGCGGCAGGAGGATCAGTCCCGACTTCGCCATCTTGAACAGCTCCAGCGTCTCCTTGTCCCCGGGGCCGTAGACCGCCGGCGGACGCACGATGATCCAGTCCAGGCCCGAACCCTGGACCAGCTCTTCGGAGCGGGCCTTGGACGCGCCATATTGCGAAAGCTTGGGCTCGCGCGCGGCGAGCGAGGAGACGTGGACGAAGCGGCGCGTTCCGGCCGCGGTGGCGGCGGCGAGCATTGCCAGCGTGCCGGTCACATTGCCCGCCTCGAAGCCCGCGGCGTCCGGAGCGTTGATCACCCCTGCGACATGGATCACGGCATCGCTCTCGGTCACGAGCCCTTCGAGCGCTTCACGATTTTCGAGGCTGCCCTCGATCCACTCGACTCCGTCACGCGGCTCCTGCGGCCGGCGGGTGAGCGCGCGGACCTCGTGCCCGCGCTCGGCTGCGAGCTGGATGAGCCGCCGCCCGACAAAGCCGGTCCCGCCGGTGACGGCAAGGCTCATAGCGGCGACCAGGGCCGCTCCTCCGCTGTCGCTTCCTCCCTCGTTTCGTCCTCCGTCCCGACCCGCCGGATGATGGAATCGAGCAGGTCCTCTATGCCTTCGCCGAGCGGCGCTGAGATGGGGAAGAGGCTTTGCCCGGTCGCATCCTGCAGTTCGCGCTTGAGCTCGGCGAGGCGTTCCGCGTCGACCAGGTCGGACCGGCTGAGCGCGATCACTTCGGGCTTGCCGGCGAGCCCGGCCCCGTAGCTTTCAAGCTCCCCGCGGACCACACGCCAGGCCTCGACCGGATCGTCGCCGGCGGCGTCGACGAGGTGAAGCAGAAGCTCGGTGCGCTCGACGTGGCCGAGGAAGCGGTCGCCGATCCCGGCGCCTTCGGCCGCGCCTTCGATCAGGCCCGGGATATCGGCGAGCACGAACTCGCGGCCCTTGTGGCGGACGACTCCAAGCTGCGGGTGGAGCGTGGTGAACGGGTATGCGCCGACCTTCGCGGAAGCATTGGTGACGCTGTTGAGGAAGGTCGACTTGCCTGCGTTGGGAAGCCCGACGAGGCCGACGTCGGCAAGCAGCTTGAGCCGCAGCCAGACCCACATCTCCTCGCCCTCGATGCCCGGCTGATGCTGGCGCGGGGCGCGATTGGTCGAGCTCTTGTAGCTGGCGTTGCCGCGGCCACCCATGCCGCCTTCGAGCAGGACGACGCGCTGCCCTTCGACCGTCAGATCGGCTAGCAGCGTGCGGTCCTCGTCGTCGGCGAGAAGCTGGGTGCCGACCGGGACCTTGATGACCAGGTCGGGAGCGTTGGCGCCGGTCCGGTTCGATCCCGCGCCGCCCGTGCCCCGCTTCGCCCGGAAGTGCTGGGTGTATCGGAAGTCGATGAGCGTATTGAGGCCCGGCACCGCCTCGAACACGATGTCGCCGCCCTTGCCGCCGTCGCCGCCGTCGGGGCCGCCGAACTCGATGAACTTTTCGCGGCGGAAGCTGACCGCGCCGGGACCGCCGGAGCCGGATCGCACGTAGATCTTCGCCTGGTCTAGAAAATGCATTGGGGGGAGTTAGTCGCGAAGGGGCGGGATTGCCACCTCAGGCAGTTGGATGCCGCCCCGCGATCTCCGCCCGCAGCGCGTCCGACGCGATCCGGCGGGCGGCGTCCCGCTCGAGTCCCAGAGCGCTGGTGATGGGTTCTCCCAGCAGGGAATCGCCGAGCGCTGCGAGCACGAGCCACAATGTGCTCTCCGGCACATGATGTTCTTCGTGGCCGACGCGCAGCTGGGCGACCAGGTCACGGATGGAATCCAGGATCGGGTTCAGAGCGTCGCGGTTGCCCGACAGGATCATCCAGGCCGCAAGCGCGCCGGCGCCCTCCCGGTCGAAGGCGTCGAACGTGCCGTCGACCACCTCGCGGACGTCGCGCTCGCCGACGCGGGCGCGCTCGACCGCTTCCGCGATGCTGCCCGTCACCCGATCCGCGATCGATCGGGCGAGCTCCGCCTGCAGCCCGGCGGCCGAGCCGAAATGATGGAGCAGGTTGGCGTGGGTGCGGCCGACCTTTGCAGCGACGGCCTTGAGGGTCACGGCCTGCGGGCCCTGGTCCAGCAGCAATTGACGCGCGGCCTCCAGCGCGGCCGACCGGCTCTGTTCCGAGTTGAGGCGTCTAGGGCTTATTGACACACGTGTAAGTTACGATAGATTCCGCATATGAGCACCACGACTCTGCCGACTCCGGCCGACCTCACGATCACTCCGCGCGACCGGAAGTTCGAGCGTGGTGAGCTGAGCCAGCGTCTGTGGCACGGCGGACGGGTCGAGGCCACCGCCATTTACAATGCTCTGTCGACGACCTTCCCGGTGGGCGAGGCCTTTTTCGTCGAGAGCGTCCGCGCCTTTCGCGAAGGCGCGCCGCCGAAGCTCGCCGCCGAGATCAAGGGCTTCACCACTCAGGAAGCGATCCACAGCCGCGAGCATGCCGCGTTCAATCGCCGCGCGGCGGACGCCGGCTATGATCTCACCAAGCTCGAGGCGCAGGTCGAGTACCGGCTGAGCATCACCAAGACCAAGCCGCCGATCGTCAGCCTGGCGGCGACGATGGCGCTCGAGCATTTCACGGCGATCCTGGCGCACGAGCTGCTCAAGGACCCGCGGCACCTCGCCGAGGCGGACAAGGACGCCGCCGATCTGTGGCGCTGGCATGCGTGCGAGGAGATCGAGCACAAGGGCGTCGCCTACGACACCTGGCTCCACGCGACGCGGCACTGGCCGCGCTCCAAGCGCTGGAAGGTCAAGGCGAAGGTGATGCTCTACGTCACCCGCAACTTCGTCGCCGACCGCACCGCCGGCGCCCTGGAGCTGATGCGGCAGGACGGGGTGACGGGGCTGAACGCCTGGGCGAAGTTGCTTTGGTACCTGTGGATCCGTCCGGGCATGTTCCGGAAGATCGGCGTCGCCTGGGTGAAATTCTTCCTTCCCGGCTTCCACCCGTGGAATGAGGACGATCGCGACCTGCTGCGGAGGGATGAGGCGAGCGCCGCCGGGGTTGCGGCGCCCGCCCCGCGTAAGAAGGTACGCAGCGCGGCCTAGGCGGCCAGCGCCTCGTCCTCCTCGATCTCGTCGACCAGCGTCAACCGGAGCAGGCGCGCCTGCGCTTCGGCGCCGCGCGCGCAGCTCAGCCTCGGCGCGGTGATCCCCAGCGGCTCGAACCCGAGCTTTTCGAGCACCCGGCCGGAGGCGGGGTTGTCGAGGAAGTGCGAGCCTTCGAGCCGGGTGAGGCCGAGCGCCCGGGCGATGTCGATCAGAGCTGTCGCAGCCTCGGTCGCATAACCGTTCCCCCAATAGGGCCGCGAGATCCAATAGCCGAGCTCGACCGCGCCGGACGGGCGTCTGCCGAGCCCGCACGAGCCGACGAGCCGTGGCGCGCCCCTGGTCCGCGCGAAGACCAGGAAGGAGGGAAGCACCGGGTCGCGGGGCTGCGCGAGGAAGGCCTCGGCGTCGCGGAGGCGATACGGCCAGGGCGCGGTCGCCAGGTTGCGAACGATCATTTCGTCCGCAATCGCTGCAGCGAGCGCCGGGGCGTCTTCGGCCCAGCCGGGCCTCAGAAGCAGCCGTTCAGTCCTAGCGAACATCCTATCTTCTCCTCCGTCAGCGGCGCCGTAGCGCCACTCCGTGACTGTTTCGGGAGAAGATTTGGGCCCTTCAGAAACAAAGAAGGGAGAAGAGGGGGCTTCCCTCTTCTCCCTTTGTGACCTTCCGGTCGACTTTGGGCTGCCCCCTCCTGGGGTGGCCCTTTATCGACCAGCCCCTATGCGTTTTCCTCGGTCGTAATCGGCATGACGTGCACATATTTGCGGCCGAGCTTGCCGTCGCGAAACGCGACGGTGCCGTCGGTAAGAGCAAAGAGGGTGTGATCCTTGCCCATGCCGACGTTGCTGCCTGCGTGCCACTTCGTGCCGCGTTGACGGACGATGATGTTGCCGGCGCGCGCTTGCTGGCTGCCAAAGAGCTTCACGCCCAGGCGCTTGCTTTCACTGTCGCGACCGTTGCGGCTGGAACCGCCTGCTTTTTTATGTGCCATGACGTACTACTGCCTGAATCTCGTAAACCAGTGATTACTTGGCCTTGGGGGCCTTCTTGGCCGCGGCCTTAGCAGGCGCAGCATCCTTTGTCGACGGCGCCTTGTCAGCCTTTGCCTTCGGCTCGGCCTTCTTGGCCGGAGCTTCGGCCTTCGCCGGCGTCTCCGCCTTCGCAGGTGCAGCAGCGGCCTTGGTCTCGGCCGGAGCGGCTTCCGCCTTGGGCTTCGCAGCCTTCGCCTTTTCTCCCCCGATCGACACGATCTTCAGGATCGTGTGCTGCTGGCGGTGGCCCTTCTTGCGGCGGTAGTTGTGCCGGCGGCGCTTCTTGAAGACGGTGACCTTCTCGCCCTTCGCTTGGGCGACGATCTCCGCGCCGACGACGAGGCCGGCGGTGGACTTCAGGTCCGAGCCCTCCCCGGCAAAGAGGACGTCGGTGATGTCGATCTTGTCGCCGGCTTCCCCAGCGAGTTTCTCGACGACGATCTTGTCTCCGGCGGTGACGCGATATTGCTTACCGCCCGTGCGCACGACTGCGAACATTGGCTCACTTCTCTCGTAAAACTGAACGCGCAGCCGGGCATAGACCCCCGCGCGAAAGGCAGCCGCCTATGGCAGCGGCCCTAGACTGTCAACCGCAAGAGGCTTGATTAACACTTGTTGCTGCCGCGCAACAGAGACGAGACATTAGTGCGACAAGTTGCGGCATTTCCCTTGCCACGACAGCTGTTTGCGAATTGCCTGCGCTCAACCGGAATGCCCCGGGCGTGAAGGAAAGCGCCATGATGACCTTTGCATCGCGTACCCTGCTTCTCGTTTCGCTGAGCCCGATTGCGCTCGCGACCCCCGCTTTGGCGCAGGAAAACCAGGCCGCCGCGCAGACTCCGCAGGCCCAGGCTCAGGCGGAGAGCCCGGACGAGCAGACGATCATTGTCACCGGCACGCGCCGCGCCGACCGTACGGTCGCGGACAGCCCGGTTCCGGTCGACGTGATCGGGTCCGACGCTATCGAGAACACCGGCGCGACCGAGACCAACAAGATCCTCAACCAGTTGGTCCCGTCCTTCAACTTCCCGCAGCCCTCGATCGCCGACGGTTCGGACGCACTTCGCCCGGCCACCCTGCGCGGCCTCAGCCCCGACCAGACGCTGGTTCTCGTCAACGGCAAGCGCCGCCACGTCTCCGCGCTGCTCAACATCAACGGCACGGTCGGTCGCGGAAGCGCCGCCGTGGACATGAACCTCATCCCCGGAATCGCGATCAACCGGGTAGAAGTCCTCCGCGACGGCGCGGCCGCCCAATACGGCTCCGACGCGATCGCGGGCGTCATCAACATCCAGCTCAAGAGCGCCGACCATGGCGGGCGTGTCAGCCTGACCTATGGCGAATATCACACCACGCTCGACGACGTGGACCGGGTGACGGGCCTGCAGCTCGACGCCAACGGCCAGCCGATCCTGGACCCGGCCGACAGCCGTTATTTCCTCGCCAACACCGACGGCGAGCTCAAGGTTACGGATGGAACGCAGGTCACGACCGCCGCCAACCTCGGCCTGCCTCTGGGCTCCAACGGTTTCGTGAACATCTCGGCGGAATATCATCGGCGCGATCCGGTCAATCGCGCGGGATTCGATCTTCGGCCGAACTTCAACCGGCCGACCGCGGCCTTCGACCCGCGTGAGGTCAGCTTCAACCGGCGTCAGTTCAAGTTCGGCGACCCGGACTCGAAGAGCTACAACCTCTTCCTTAACGCGGGCTATGAGGTTTCGCCGGACTGGGAAATCTACGCCTTCGGCTCGTACGGGCATCGCGACGCGATCAGCGCCGCGAACTGGCGCCAGCAGTCGACCGCCGCCAACCGCGACTTCAGCGTGCTTCTCCCCAATCAGACGCCGAACGCGCAGAACTTCGTTCCGCTGACCGACATTGGCTTCCTGCCGCTGATCGAGACGGATCTCGACGATTATGCGGGGACCATCGGCGTCCGTGGGAACATCGCAGGCTGGAGCGCGGATTTCTCAGCCGGCATCGGGCACAACAGCTTCGATTATGAAGTGCACAATTCGCTGAACACCTCGTTCGGCCCGCAGAGCCAGAGCGACTTCGACGCGGGCGGGCTTCGCTACGGCCAGGCCATCTTCAACCTGGATTTCTCGCGGGAGTTCGAGGTCGGCTTCGCCAAGCCGCTGGCGGTTGCCATGGGCGGTGAGCATCGGCGGGAGCGCTTCAAGATCCGCCCGGGCGATTTTCAATCCTGGGGAATCGGGCCGTTCTTCCAGGCGTCGTTCACGACGACGGCAGTCAACTGCGCCGCTCAGCAGGGTGTGTTCAACGCGACGACGAACGTCTGCAGCTTCCCGGGACGCGCGGCACTGGTCGGCGCGCAAGGCTTCCCCGGAATCCCCGACGCCAGCAAGACGAACGAGAACCGTCACAGCTGGGCGGCTTATGCCGAGCTCGATACCGATCCGGTGGAGGGCTTGACGACTACGCTCGCCGGGCGCTTCGAGCATTATTCCGATTTCGGCTCGACCTGGAACGGCAAGTTCGCCGCCCGCTGGGAACCGATTTCCGGCTATGCGATCCGCGGGTCCGTCTCGAACGGCTTCCGCGCGCCTTCGCTGCACCAGCAATTCTTCACCACGTCTTCGACCAACTTCATCGGGGGCGTTCCGGTCGATATCTCGACCGTCGCGGTGAACAGCCCGGTGGCGCAAGCGCTGGGGGCGAGCCCGCTGAAACCCGAGAAGTCGGTCAACCTGAGCCTTGGTGCCACCGCCAACCCGTTCCGTGGGCTGACGCTCACCGCGGACGTCTACAAAATTTCGATCGATGATCGGATCGTGCTCACCGAAAACCTCGGTGCGGCCGGGAGCGGGACTGCCGCACAGAACGCGGCGGTCAAGGCGATCCTCGACGCCAACGGCTTCCAGAGTGTCGGCGCGGCCAGGTTCTTCATCAACGGTCTCGATACGACGACCAAGGGCGTGGACCTCGTCGCCACCTACAATTTCGGGGCGGGCGATCTCGGCCGCTGGAACCTCACGGCGGCTTACAACTACAACAAGTCCAAGATTGACAAGCGCTTGAATGCACTCGGTCCGCTCGCTCAGATCCCGGGCCTGGTCCTGTTCGGTCGTATTGAGGGTATCCGGTTCACGGATGGCCAACCTCGCGACAAGATCGTGCTGAGCGCCGACGGCGACTTCGGCATGTTCGGGCTGACCGCGCGAACGACACGTTACGGCAAGGTCGTATCGCCGGGTGCCGCCGCGCCGCTCACGCCCAACCAGACGAGCCTCACGGCCAACGGTCCGGACGACATCTTCCTTGGGCGCAAATGGATCACCGATCTCGAGGTCCGGTGGGCGCCGGGTGGCGGCACGGAGTTCGCGCTAGGGTCCAACAACGTCTTCGACGTCTACCCCGACCGCTCGCCGTTCGGGCCGAGGCCTGCGTCGCTTGGCGGGGGCGTGTTCCCGGCGAACCAGATCTACATTCCCTATTCGATTTTCTCGCCGTTCGGCTTCAACGGACGGTTCATCTACGCCCGCGCGGCGCTGAGCTTCTAGGGGGAGAGAAGCCGGGCCGGGCGGTGCGAGCCGTCCGGCCAACCCGATCAGTGCCGGTGTTCCGGCCTCAGGGCGTAGCGCCCGTCTTCGAAGCCGTCGAAGTAGGCGGGGATCGCCGGATGGTCGATCGGCTCTTCGCTTTCGTCCTGAATCAGATTCTGCTGGCTGACGTAGGCGATGTAGCTCTGCTCGGCGTTCTCGGCGAGCAGGTGGTAGAAGGGCTGGTCCTTCGAGGGGCGGATCGCCTCCGGGATGGCCTGATACCATTCCTCGCTGTTGGCGAAGACCGGATCGACATCGAAGATCACTCCGCGGAAATCAAACAGGCGGTGACGCACGACATCGCCGATGCCGAAGCGGGCCTGGACCATTGCCGGGTGATGGGACGCGGGGTTCACGGACGAGAAACGCTCAATGTTCGACATGGGTGCAATCTAGGGCCTGCCGCGCTCTGGACAAGGCGCTAGGCAATCACGAAATGCGCTGCTAGAGGCGCGTCCGCCCAGCCGGCACCGACCGGCCAGCGCCTTCAGACAAATGCGGAGAGGTGGCTGAGTGGTCGAAAGCACCGCACTCGAAATGCGGCGTACGGGCAACCGTACCGTGGGTTCGATTCCCACCCTCTCCGCCCGGGCGCCGAGCGCCTGAATCATCCACAGGAATCCGCGGCGGCAAGAGCGTCGCGGGGCGCTTGATTGGGGGCGGCAATAATTTACAAAGCATTAAGGATTCTTGCGCCTAAGTAAGAATACAGCGCAGCCGGGGGGCTGCGGATGGGATCAACCTGGGCGGGGGGAGTGACACCGACCGGAGAGTAGAGTGAACATCCAGGCCCAGCGCGACTTTATCGATCGCCGCCAGCTCGTCAGCGCTCTTCGTGCGCTGCGACGCGGCGACTTCAGTGTACGCCTTCCGGAGGATGTCGACGGCGTCGACGGCGAGATCGCCAGCCTCTTCAACGAGGTGGTCTCTCTCAACGAAGAGATGACCCAGGAATTCGAGCGACTTTCAAAGGTCGTCGGCAAGGAAGGCAAGATCACCCAGCGCGGGCGGATCAAGAATGCCCGCGGCGGCTGGGAGACCGCCGTCCGCTCCGTCAACGAGCTCATCGACGACATGGTCCAGCCGACCGCTGAGGTTTCGCGCGTCATTGGCGCCGTCGCCAAGGGCGACCTCTCCCAGAGCATGTCGGTCGAGATCGACGGACGCCCGCTGCGCGGCGAGTTCCTGCGCATCGGCAAGGTCGTGAACACGATGGTCGAGCAGCTCGCCTCGTTCGCGTCGGAAGTGACGCGCGTGGCGCGTGAGGTCGGAACCGAAGGCAAGCTCGGCGGACAGGCCAAGGTGAAGGGCGTCGCCGGCACGTGGAAAGACCTCACCGACAATGTGAACGCGATGGCGACCAACCTGACGGGTCAGGTGCGCAACATCGCCGAGGTGACGACCGCCGTGGCCCGCGGCGACTTGTCGAAGAAGATCACCGTGGAGGTGAAGGGCGAAATCCTCGAGCTCAAGAACACCATCAACGTCATGGTGGACCAGCTGAACGCTTTCGCGAGCGAAGTGACCCGCGTGGCCCGCGAAGTGGGTACCGAAGGCAAGCTGGGCGGGCAGGCGCGCGTGGAAGGCGTCGCCGGTACGTGGAAGGACTTGACCGACAACGTCAATCTGATGGCCGACAATCTCACCGGCCAGGTGCGCAACATCGCCGAGGTGACCACGGCCGTTGCCCGCGGCGACTTGTCGAAGAAGATCACCGTCGACGTGAAGGGTGAAATCCTCGAGCTGAAGAACACCATCAACACCATGGTGGACCAGCTGAACTCCTTCGCCTCGGAAGTGACCCGCGTGGCCCGCGAAGTGGGTACCGAAGGAAAGCTCGGTGGTCAGGCGCGTGTGCCTGGGATCGCCGGTACGTGGAAAGACT
>DASUVP010000090.1:0-2674 GCA_036378895.1 Sphingomicrobium sp. | reverse complement strand
CGCCGCGCGGCAATTCTGTCCAGCATTTGCCAATCGCCGCGACGGCGCTAACCGCATCGAGTGCGCTATTTCCTCGACACGGAGTTCAACGGCTTCGGCGGCGCCTTGCTGAGCGTCGCGCTCGTCCCGGATGACGGCGAGGAATTCTATGCGACGCTGGCCCCCGTGGGCGATCCTCTGCCCTGGGTCGAGCGCAACGTCCTGCCCTTCCTCGACCATGTCCCGGCGGCGCTGCAGTCGCCGCGGCTCAGCCGGCGCGATGCGGCCATCGAGCTTTCGCATTATCTCTCCGTCGACCGGGAGCCTGTGATCGTCGCCGATTGGCCGGAGGACATCGCGCAACTCTGCACCCTGCTGATGACCGGGCCGGGCGAAATGGTGCCCGTCCCCCCACTCACTTTTCAGCTCCTGCCGCTGGGCGGCTTCAGCACGGCCGCGAACAGCGCCGTGCCGCACAATGCGCTGCACGACGCGCGTGCGCTGAAAGAGCATGTGTTGGGACTTGAGCCCTGAAGCGGACCGTCTAAACCAGAGCCATGGTTCCCTTTTCGTTCGCAGGCGAAACGTTCGTCGCATCGGCCGACGGCGCGCTTCACTGGCCGGCGCAGAAAGCGCTGCTGGTGGCCGACCTTCACCTCGAAAAGGCGAGCTGGTTCGCCCGGCTCGGCCAGTTCCTTCCGCCGTACGATTCGGTCGCCACGCTCACCGCGCTTGCGGCCGTCGTGGAGGCCACCGGAGTTTGCAGGCTCTATTGCCTTGGCGATAGCTTCCACGACCGGTTCGGCTGCGACCGGCTGCCCGAGCAGGCCCGCGGGCTCCTGCGGTCGATGACCGATCGCCTGGATTGGGTCTGGATCCTCGGCAACCACGATCCGGGCTTCGCCGACCATTGTGGGGGAACGCTGATCGAGGAGATGGAGGTAGGCGGCATCATCCTCCGCCACGAAGCGCACCGCGATGATCCCCGTCCGGAGATTTCCGGCCATTTCCACCCGAAGTATCGGGTCAATGTCAGGGGGCGCCACGTCTCGCGGCGCTGTTTCGTCGCGTCGTGCACGAAGCTCATCCTGCCCGCATTCGGCTCTTTGACCGGCGGCCTGGACGCCTCGCATCCCGAAATCGTGAAGCAGGTCGGGCCCGCCGCTGCTGCGCTGGTGCCCTTGTCAGACCGGATCCTGCGGTTCCCGATCGCCGCCTGACGACCCTAACATTGGTGAATGTTGTTCCCGGGATTCAGCGTATGATGAGTCCCATGGAATCGCACCGGGACTATCTCGAACGGCGCGCGCTCGAAGAAGACGACGCAGCGGTCCGCGCCGCGTCCGACAAGGCCCGCGAACTCCATGAGGAGCTCGCATCCCGCTATCGCCACGCCGCGACGTCCGAACCGGAAGACCTTCAGGACGAGCTCATCGCGACGAGCATCCGTCCGAAAGAGTTCCGGATCCTCGAATAGCTGATCGGGGCCGGAAGCAGCCGCAGGTCTCTAGAGTTGAGGCCCGGCCGGGGGCGGGCCGGGCCTCCTGAAGCACACGCGAGGGGTCGTTGCGTGTGAACAGTCTCGGGGACCTAGAAACCCAGGGCGATGCTCGCCCGGGCCGAGATACCGACTTTGTCCTCCCGTTCTTCGGCGCCCACTTCGCCGGCAATGCGGAAGGAGGAATCGCCGCCGATTGCGCGGGCCCGGCCGACCCATCCGCTCTGCCGCTCTTCCGGAGTGAGCACGAAGGTTTCACCGCCCGTGAAGCTCGCGCTGGTCTTGCCCAGCGACCCTCGCACGATCTGCCGCCTTCCGGCTTCGGCTTCGAACCGGAAATAGCCATCGTAGGACTCGTTCGCGCCCATCTCGAAGCCTGCGATCAGCAGGCCGTTGACGGCGAGCTCATCGCTCTTGCGCTTGTCGACGGCGAGGTCGAGCGCGTCGCCGCCGCCTTCCTCCTGATAGCTGTCCTCGGACAGGCTGTAATATTCGATTCCTGCGGACGGGCGGACGAAAAAGCCGCCGGCCCACAGCTCTTGGCTGGCAATTGCCGACGCCGAGAACAGATTGCCGTTCCACTTGCCTTGGATCTCGCGCTCGATCTCCTGCCCGCCGACGGTCGAGCGGAAGAAGCGCTTCCCGTCGAAGCTGAGGAAGGCGCAGCTGCCCCGAGCCGCGACCTGAAACCCGTCAACAGCGTAGCGCCAGTGCGCGGCCAGCGAATATTGGTTGGCGGCGACGCGGTTGTCGGTCGCCTTGTCGTCGTCCTTGCCCCACAGATAGGCGAGCGACGCTCCGAACTTGCCGAGCTTGGTCGAGACTTCCGCTCCGCCGCTCGCGCCCCAGCCGCCGATCTCGTAACCGGCGGTGCTGCCGATGCTCTTCGAAGAGCCCCAGGCGACCTGGCTCGCCCAATAGGACATGCGGCCGTCCTGCTTGTACGGGGGCTTGGGGTCGTTGAGCATCCGCGCCACGGCACGGTCGCCCATTGTCACCGCTTCGAACGTTCCGCCCGCATGCTCGGGCAGCATCTGCTGAAGCTGGCCAACGAACGCGCCCTGCGTCCGGATAGCGAGGAAGGAATCGCCGATTGCATCGTCGAGCGCGAGCGCATCGTAGATCGCGTCGAAGGCTGAGCTTTCGGACCGGTTGAGGCCGAGCTCGGTCGTGCTCTTGCGGCTGACGTCGACGGCC
>DASUVP010000089.1:0-3362 GCA_036378895.1 Sphingomicrobium sp. | reverse complement strand
ACCCCTGGAGCGACCATTCTGATCTCTTCAGGCCGAGACAGCTGCTCACTAGTCCTGAACACCGTCCTATGCGCCTGGACCATCGCGTTTTCGATTGCTTCGCGTCCTACTAGCGCGTCGCCGAACCATGTGATGTACGTCCCATCGTTGTGAAACAGCTGCGCCCAAGCGTGCATGTCGTGGGCCTGCCAAGCGCGTTCCCATTGCTCAAAGATACCGCTGATCTCCTGTCGGTCTTCAGCCGTTAGCTCACTGATTGGCATCGGCGAGTTTTGCGGTGGTGGCGCGGTTGAGCAGGCCGCGAGCATCAGGGCGATGAAGAGCACTGTTCGCATGTGTGCCTCCTCCGAGCGATGAGTTTCTCATCGACCGCTAAGGTCTGCAATGGGTCGAAAGCGGACATTTTAGATGGCAGATCATACGCGGACAGAGGTGCTCAGCTGTGATATTGCCGGGAGCGGGAGGTGCAGCCCATGAACGCCTTGCTTCTCGTCTCCGCTCTGTTCCTCGCGGAACCTGCCGCTCACGATCACCAGCACCAGCTTGAAAAGCTCGGCAAGGTCAATTTCCAGACCAGCTGCAGTCCGCAGGCCCACGCCACCTTCACACGTGGCCTGACGCTGCTCCACTCGTTCGAATATCCGCAGGCCGAGGCCGCCTTCAACGAGGCGGCCACAACCGACCCAAGCTGCTCAATCGCGCGCTGGGGTGTTGCGATGAGCCTCTATCACCCGCTGTGGGCGCCGCCGAGCAAGACCGAGTTGGAGCGCGCCCATGCCGCTCTTGCGAAAGCTGAGGCGATGCCCGCGAAGACGGAGCGCGAACGCGACTATGTTGCGGCGGTGGCGGCCTTCTATCGAGATTCCGAAAAGCTCGACCACAAGACTCGGGCGCTAGCCTACAACGCGGCGATGGCGGCGCTTCACAAGCGCTACCCTGCGGACCGGGAAGCCTCGATATTCTACGCACTGTCGCAAGTCGCGGCGGGGACGCAGGACAACGATCCCAATTTCTCACGCGAGAAAGAGGCCGCTGCCATTCTCAACGCCGTTCTCAAGGAAGAGCCCGACCATCCCGGTGTGGCGCATTATCTCATCCACAATTTCGACTATCCGCCGCTCGCGGAATTGGCGGTTCCAGCCGCGCAGAGATACGCGACCATCGCGCCCGACTCCCCGCACGCGCAGCATATGCCGTCGCATATCTTCACACGGTTGGGGATGTGGGAGGAATCCATTGCGTCGAATCTGAGATCCGAAGCAGCGGCCCGTGCGCTGATGAAGTCGGAGGGCTTCGACGGCGGCTCGAACGAGCAGCTGCACGCCATGGACTATCTCGCCTACGCCTACCTGCAGAGAGGTCAGGAAGCCGAGGCCCAGCGGGTCCTCGCCGATCTCAACAA
Organism: Sphingomicrobium sp.; assembly: GCA_036378895.1. GTDB lineage: Bacteria > Pseudomonadota > Alphaproteobacteria > Sphingomonadales > Sphingomonadaceae > Sphingomicrobium. The sequence goes on along the minus strand of DASUVP010000089.1, from coordinate 1,960 downwards.
GATGCAGAAGGTCAACCTGCCGATCTTCACCGTGGCCTATGCGGCGACGGCCGTGCCGGTTCGGATCGCGCTTGAGAATCGCCGCTGGAAAGAGGCTGCGTCGCTGAAGCTGCCCGACAATGTCGCCGGCCTTGTACCGCTCGATACTTTCCAGTGGGCCGAGGCGCATGTCGTCTTCGCTCGAGCTGTGGGTGCGGCGAGGGGCGGAGACGCGGCGCTTGCTCGCGCGGAGATTGGGAAGCTGAAGGCGATCGAGGACGCACTGGTCGTCCCGCCTGGAACCTACGACTGGCGCAAGCAGGTTACGATCGAGCGTCAGGTCGCCGAGGCCTGGCTCGCTTCGGCCGAAGGGAAGAAGGACGAAGCGGTCAAGCTGATGACCGCTGCGGCCGACCTGGACGATGCGACGGAAAAGCATCCGGTGACTCCCGGCGCGATCCTCCCGGCTCGCGAGCAACTGGGTGAAGTGCTGCTGGAGCAGGGGCGCGGAAGCGAAGCGCTTGCCGCCTACGAAGCTTCGCTGAAGCGGGCGCCGCGAAGGCTGGTCAGCCTGTACGGTGCCGCGCGCGCCGCGAAGCTGGCCGGCGATGGCACGAAAGCCGGCAGATATTATGCGGAGCTCGCCGAGATGACGAAGGCCAGCGACGGCACGCGCGCCGAGATCAAGGAAGCGCGCGAGGCAGCCAAGCTCGCGGTCCGCTGAGGCGCATGTTGTAGGAAATTAACCGTCGTGGGCGTAAAACTGCCCGCGATGGCTCGTGTGATCCCCTTCAAGGACCAGGCGCTTGCGCACTTGCGCCAGCGCCTTGGCGCCGTCGAAGAGGCCAATGAAGATCTCATTGCCTTCGCTCGCGGCCATTCGGGTGCCGTCGCCGCGATCCACGAAGCGGTCATCGCCGCTCTGGAAGCGGACAATATCGACGATCTGCTTCACGTCGTGACTCAGGAATGGCCGCTAATCCTCGGGATCGATGCGGTTTCGCTCGCTTTGATCATTGGTGAGGATGCGTTCAGGGCGGATTGCAACGGCGTGCATCGCGTCGAGCGGCAATTGCTCATGCGCTCCATCGACCAGGTGAATGGTGTCGCCATGCGCGGCGTGGATCACGGGCATCCCTTGTTCGGACCGGCGTGCGAGCTGATCCGAGCCGAAGCCCTGATCCGAATCGAGTGCGGCCCGCCGCTGCCCGTGGGGCTGCTGGCCCTCGGCCAACGTTCCGAGCAGGACCTCGATGCCCGCCACGGCTCGGAACTGCTGATGTTCCTGGGCCGCAGCTTTGCCGCTATCATCCGCCGGTGGCTGGTGGACCTGGAGCGCTGATCGATCGTCCCGCTCGCGCTCTCGTCGAGCGCTGGTCGGGCTATCTCCTTCACGACCGCCGCCGCTCCGCGCACACCGTGCGGGCCTATGCCGCAACCGCGCACCGCCTTCTCGAATTTCTGGGCAAGTATCGCGGCGAGGCAGTGGATGACGGTCTGCTGCTGGCGCTGAGCGCTCAGGACCTGCGTGCCTTCCTTGCCGAAAGGCGGCGCGAAGGGCTTGGACCGGCATCCGCGGCGCGCGAGCTCTCGGCCGTTCGAAACTTCCTGGCCTTCGCCGCCGAGCACCAGGGCCAGACTCCGCAATTGCCGCGCACTAAAGCTCCGCGCCGCCCGCGGACCCTGCCGCGTCCTGTTGCTCCCGACGAGGCCGAAGCGCTTGCCGAGGATGCATCAGGCGCGGCCTCGGCCAAATGGATCGGCGCTCGTAACCTCGCCGTTCTTCTTCTCCTGTATGGCGCCGGGCTTCGCGTAGCGGAGGCTTTGTCGTTGACGGGCGGTGCCCGGCCGATCGGTCAGTCGCTTCGGATCACCGGCAAGAGGTCGAAGACGCGCATCGTCCCGATCCTGCCGGCCATCCGGGAAGCGATCGAGGATTATGCGGGCCAATGCCCGTGGCCGATCGAACGCGATGGGCCGC